>CAYGEM010000001.1:0-79385 GCA_964348915.1 uncultured Candidatus Saccharibacteria bacterium
AGGACGCTTGACTCTGAATCAAGTAATCTTGGTTCGAATCCAGGTCCGGCAGCACTTAGATTTTGCCACGCGATAGCGTTCGCAAAATCAAGTGCCCCGAAGTAGCGAAGCGAAAGCGGGGCAACGAGTCAGCACGGTATGGTTCGACGAGCTCACCACAAGTCGAGGGAGACCGGAGAGCTTGAATTTGATAGAATTTTATCGAACCGCGCCCTTATGATTAAAGCAATCATTTTCGATGTGGACGGAGTATTACTCGATTCTTTCGAAGCAAATTTAGGATTCTTCCAAAACCTTATGGAAATGGCTGGCTACCAGCCGCCTACGAAGAATGAATATGTTCCGCTGTTTCATAGGACTTTGCACGATGTAGTACAAATCCTTACAAGGATTGATGATGAAAAAGAGACAAAGAGGGTCTGCGACCTCATAGATGTAGTCGAAACTCCGTCATCAGTCATCACTGAAGGAGCGCCCGAGGTTGTTGAGGAGTTAAGTAAAAAATATTTCCTGGGGGTAGCGACTAGCAGAATTAGAGTACGCGTCTATAAGCCGCCCCTTGATTCTTTGGAATCATTTTTTAAAGCTACCGTTGTTTATGAAGATACGGAGAATCACAAGCCTCATCCTGATCCCCTTCTTTTGGCAGCCAGCCAATTGGGAGTACGGCCAGAAGAATGTGTTTATGTGGGTGACGGAGAAAGCGACCTTATAGCCGCGCGTGCCGCAGGCATGAAATTTGTTCTTTACGCCGAAGAGAAAATTAATGGAGTCGATGTTAACACATCTGACTTTAGAGAGATAACCGAACTAATTGAAACGTTATAAACCTTATAAATGAGCCTATCGAATAACCCGTCCAGGATTCGAATTTTGGTTCGAGACCGAGGCGATTTCGATTCCTAATCCCCTGGTGGTAACTTAAGCTTCGCAAACTCCTCGGGGTGTTATTTGGTGTTATAATGTAATTATGAAAATCTTTAAAACACGGACATTCCGCTGGTGGGAAATAGGCCTGATTAAATTCTGCCTTATCTCGCTCGGTATTTTATTGGGTCTTTATTTCTACGACTACCTCATCGGTCTTATGTGGCTATGGTGGGGACTCTTTGTAATTACTTCAATTTACTTCATTACTCTCTTCATAAAGGAAGGATAGCGCTTGTGGTTTGTTAACGAACGGATAAAATGGTTCGACGAGCTCACCGCAAGTCGAGGGAGACCGGGACGGTTCAATTAATCCCCTATTCCGACTCTTAAATAACCCTTATACTGTCTAATATCTGGTGGCTATAGACCGAGTAGCACAGTCGGCTAGAACTAATTGTTTCTCTTTTCCAAAATCTCTTTGATTGCCTTCCTTAACTCTTTCTTTATTTCTGTTCCTTGTTTTCTTACTCCCTCTTTATTTTCTTCGTTTAGTTTATTAAAAACATCATTGTATTGAGGGTAATACCAAAGGTGTCCCATCCATCGGTAGGACGGAATTTCTTTGTCACAAAGTTTTTCAGAGATAAATCCATTGTCGCTAATTTGTTCTATTGACCAAATTAATTTACCTTTCTGGGCTAACGCCAAAGCAAGTCGATAGCTAGCCTTTCTTCCCTCTCCCTTCAGACCCTTCATAAGGTAAAACAGTTTTTCCGCTTTTTCCACATCTGTTTTATCTTCACCGACAATTCTTTGATTTCTTAATATGTCCCATTTCTTTCCTAATCCCGGGATGTCGACACCGCCATCAGAGGCAAGAACATACCAATCAGTCAGTTTTGATATTTCAACTGCCTTTTTCTCCGCATTCTTTTTAAGGGTAGATCGGTCTTCTTCGATTTTGATTTCTAAGCCAAGTTCTTCCCAAGAGTGAATATCGACCTCGGGGAGATTGCCTAAAAGGGATAGAATCTCTGTAACCTTATATTGATTTTTTGTTCCGATCAGTATGTCCACAATTAAGTTATTTTACTATATGCCGATATTTTTGCGAATAAGACGGAATCTGTCAGCTCGTAGTATCGGGGACCGGAACGGGGCGAATTTGATCTTTTCTCGCCTCCGGAAAACCCTTATACTGATTGAAGATGGTTGGTCCCAGACCGGAAAGGCCAGCTATCCTTCGCTAAAGCTACGGACGGGCAGGCGCAACGGGTGAGCCGGGGTAAGGGCAAAAACCGTTTGGATTCGAACCGGAAATGCTATAATTCTGATATGAAATCAAGCAAGAAAGTCCTTTTTCTTATTGAACAAGCCGGCACGTTGCTTCAGATGCCCCGTTCCCATGTCCGTACATTGGGCAACGCGTTCGATACCATCGCCTCTCATAGTCATCACGTTTCCATCATGGCGTACTGCATCGCCCGGATGGAAGGTCTCAGTCACGGGGATGGCATGAAAGCATTGGCGATGGGTTCTCTTCATGACCTTGCCGAGGGAAGGATGGCGGACCTGGACTTTATTTCCAAAAATTATACCAAGGACAAGGAAGAAGAAGCGATCAGAGATCAGTTTCATGGATTGGAATTCGGCGGAGACCTGGAGAAACTCCTTGAGGAATACCATAAGCGGAAGTCACTCGTCGCCAAATGCGCAAAGGACGCCGACCAGCTCGCCCAGATGTATCACGAATGGGTGCTCATGTGGCGCGGCAATAAATTGGCGCAACAATGGTTCGAGGGAGATTTTTCTACGCGCATCCCCTATTTCCACACCAAATCCGGAAAACAGCTGGCGCTTGAGCTTAGAGAAAGCAATCCCAACGAATGGTGGTGGGATGAATTCGTTACGAAAGCCGGACAACCGAAAAACAGGAAACATTTGGTAGGAAAAAATTACGCAGGGACAAAAAAGGACAAGAAATCTCGGTCTCAATAAAAATCCCCTGCCCTATGCGGGGGATTTTTCTTTATTGCATTCGGGGTTTAAACCCTATTTCTTCACGATCGTAAATCCGGCTGCCTTGGCAAAGTCATTCGCCGCCGCGTCATACTGCGCGCCAATGCTTGTCATACCTTGCGCGTTCACAGTAAAGGTATTCGCCGCGGCGCTAAACTTATCCACGTCGATAGTCACCTTCTGGTTATTAGCCACTTCGTTGTAGTAGGTAGTGGCCTGATTCACCAAATCTTTGGCGTCATTAACCATTTTTAGCGCAGCCGTATTCCTCGTCTTGAAGGCATCGATGAAGAGTAAACCGGTCGTCCTCACATTCTGATCGGAGGAACCGTCGATCAAACTCTGGAATTCGGCTAGGGCGACTGACGTCGGCGCGGCCTTAGCCGCGGCGTCATTCAATTTGGCAAGGGCGGTTTGGAGATCGGAAATTATACCAGGGTAGTCCTTTTCTGCTTCTTTCGCCGCAATCCCGCTCAAAAGATTGCCCACACTTGCGAGGTCGTCCCTTATCTCCACGCTCGGAACCTGCAATTCGTTAAATTTCTTAACGAAAACGTTGGGTGTTCCTCCACCGCCGAAGATCTTGAAGAGGCCAACTGCAATAAGGATTACGCCACCGACCAAGAGAAAAATCCGCAGCCCTTTCGGTGTAGTATTCTTTTTTATTTCGTCCATATCAATAGAAACTTTAAACGACCTTTAAGAGTGGGGTAAACACCCATCAGAGACCATTTAACCCGCTGGAATTGATGAGTCCGCTATAAATGGCGAGATAACTTTGCAGATAGCGGAAAGTTAGCCACGTGGTAACGACGCTGGAAATAATGGTGAGGACGATCGCGACCACGCCGACTATTTTTGCCTCCCGGCCTTTCTTGCCCAAGTATTTTATCCCCGGCCAAAGCCCCAAGGGCGGCAGGAAAACACTCAAAGCGTAAATCCCGATCTGCGTAGCCGCAGAAACCCTAACCGACTTGGCCTTCAATTCTTTACCGCAGTTAGGGCAGAAATACCACTCCGGGACAACCGACTGATGGCAGACCGGGCAATCGCCACCCTCCTTTCCTTCGGCGATAAGAGGAATATTATCCATATACAATTATTATAGCACTATCCGGCCCCGAAAGGTTCCAAATCCCCTTCAAAATCGAACCAATTTGTTGGCCGGTTATTCTTATTCCACCATTCCCCCCTTTGCCAAAACCATTCTCTAATTCGCGCGAATTAGAGAATGAAGGTGGATTTACCGAACCATTTTTTGCCTGTCCCGAACATGGTCGAGGGGTTGGCCGGTTAGCTATTTTAAACCATTCTCCTATTCGCGCGAATTAGAGAATGAGGGGCGCAAGAATTAGAGAATGAGGGGGTTAAAGCGGGAAAAGAAATAACACAAAAACCCGATGTTTTAATCGGGTTTTTGTGTTATCCAATCGCAGAGTAAATTTATTGCCGCTTCCTTGAATTCTTACGCCGCACTTTCTGAATAACGGCGTAGATTGCGTATCCGACAAGAACAAGGATTATTACAATAACCAATACGCTGACGATGGCGCTATCGGTACCAAGTGTCGTAGCCACGACTATCGAGGCCAATAGGGACAGTGGCGGTATCGGTTGCGGAGCAGTCGGCTGTTCTTGGACGAGCGGCATTTCTTGCTCTATTTGAACGGCCGGCTCTTCTTCCTTCGGTTCAGACACGAGAGTCGCCGGGGCTGGAATCGGTTTTGGAACAGCATTAATCGTGTAGTTTCCGCTTATTGAAGCTGAACCGATTGATACTCCCTCGCCTATTATATCAACACCTGTGAAACTGATAGAGGCTGTACCAACGTTCCCTGCCTTAGCTGACACTGTAAACAATGCTTTGTCTGCCGTTGTGCAACTTGGCACGCCAATTAAGAAATGAGGATTTGAGCAAGTAGGTGAGGATTGCGGAGTAACATCACCGGCCACAGTTATACTTTGGCAAGATAAATTGTTGAAAACTAATGTTCCTTCAACCGCGCAAACTTTGCTACCCGAAGCGCGAAATCCCACAGACACACTAAAGGTGTCTCCAGCGGTTTTGGTCAAACTTGCCGGGGAAACATACAAGGAAGGACCCGTAGCGAAAACCATTCCGGTGAAACCAACGACTGACAAGAAGATGATTGCTGATAATACAATTTTCGTTTTAGTGTTTTTCATATTTTTATTTCTATAAACCCCACTTCGACATTAATAGGGCGAAATCATATTTATCGACTTTACCATCGTTATTTAAGTCGCAATTATTAGAGCCTGTTTTGCCCCAATCGGACATCATCAAAGAAAAATCATACTTATCGACTTTATTGTCTCCGTTAATATCGCCTATTTTAGTTGTTGTTGGCGTTGCTACATTTCCACCACCTCCGCCGGACGGTTGTACTGGCGTCACCACGGTAGTTATGAAGCTGAGGTTCTTTTCAATCGTGGTTCCTGAAGAAAATGCCGGATAAGATATGGGACTATTTCCTTCTTTTTCATTTCCCAATAAATCGACAAACTTAAAAGTTATTGGGCCATTTCCCTTTTTAACGACAAGTCTTTGCCTATTAAGCTCCGGGTAGCCATAGATACCATTGCTTTGGACTTTAATTTCCCCACCGAGATCAGCGCCATAGTAGGCCCTTATTGTGTTTCCAATGGCCACAGAACTTCCATTTAAGGTGGCTTGTCCGTAGAAAGCCATTGGGAAATCAGGAAAAACTTCTGCCCGGACAAATGAAGGAAAGATAATACAAGCAGATATTAGAAGATATATGAGAAAATATTTTTTCATGCTACGACCCGATAGTGACCGTGTTAGCAATAGCCGGGATTGAGTAGACAGCGCCGCCAAATCCAACTCCGGCGTTAGGCACAATTACATCCGTGGCTTTTTGAATGGTGAACAACAGCGAAGTATATGCCGGCCATAAGGCCTGGTTAGTGGTCGTTACCTGCAATGCCAAGTGCCTTGTTTGGCCATAGGTCACGGCAGGGAACGCGGCGGCAGTAATGCCCGAGAAGGCAATCGTGCCGTTAGCCACATTCAAAAAGCTGGTAGCAGGAATAGCGACAGCGTTGTCCACATCGTAAAGACGGAACAAGGTAGCATCATTCAAGACACCGGTAGCGGCAACGGAAGAAGTCAGAGCCGCCGGCAAACCTACGGTTGAAGTGAAGGTTACAGCCGAGAGGCCCAAGTTCTGACCATTGCCCTTAGAGTTCAAGTCGTACTTCGCGACAGTCACGAAAGTCCCTCTTGCGAGAGTGCTAGACGGAGAGTCGGCCGACTTGGACATCTCAAGAACATTGGAACGCATGGTGTAAGTACCACCTTCATTATACGCGCCAATATTGGTTCTAAGATCGGTCAAAGTAAGAGGGTTCGTGGCAACAGCGCCAGAAGTTATGCCAGTTGTCCTAAATTGATTAGCCGCCGCTCCGATTGTCCAATAAAGGGTTGTACCTTGTGTCGATGGAAATATGATATTCGCCACAATATTCAGAACTTTTGGAGTGTTCTTAATAAAAGTGGTCGGAACGATCATATCAGTAGTTGTAAAGGTAGCTGTGTTACCTACCGGAGTAATGAAATTGGCAATCTGGGTTGTACCGTCATACAAAGCAACACTTGATACGTAGTCATCAACGTTACCAGCTGAAGTTACGCCAGTCAGGACAACATCCCTCAAACGTTGATTCTCATCGCTAGCTGTAACTTTGATAGTTCCGGTAATAGCCTGGGAAACAGGGCCTAAGAGAGTTTGGTTATATTTGTTCGTGGCGGTATCGCCGACTGCAGCGAAGGTAGGCGCGGTATAAACTGTGATAGTATAGGTCGCAGTTTTTCCATCAACTGTGATAGTTAAGACCTGGCCAGTTATAGATGCCGAGCTATCAAAACCAGTCACGTTAGCTTCTGTAATGGTTTCAACTTTTGTGCTGGCATCACTGTATGTTCCGGTGACTACTAGACCGGTAAGGTCTAATGATTCATTTACGGAATAGGAAAGTTTATTTGCGGGATGTGTAATTGCGATGCTTTGTAAGGTAATTGGAGCCGCAACAATATCAATTGTGTAAGTCGTGGTCTGCCCACCAACCGTGACAGTTAGAACCTGGCCGATTGCGGGCGTTGCGCTATCAAAGCCAGCCACATTAGCGGTTGTAATTGGTTCGGTTTGCTGAGCGCCATCGCTGTATGTTCCGGTGACCACCAAGCCGGCGAGATCCAATGTGTCACCTACAAAATAGGACAGTTTAGTTGCCGGAGTTGTAATTGCAATACTAACCAGAGAGGTACAGATACCACTTGTATTTTGGAAACCATTATACAGAGCACCGCTTTGGCTGATATAAATTCCATAACCTTTTAATTCCCGTAAATCTCTCAAGCTATTAACGTCAGATGACGTTACTGATTTCCACTGCGTATCTACTTTTACAGAATTTGGATCAATGAAAAATGAACCATCGGTAAAATCTATAACATTACTAAACTTGCTGTTTAGAGAATTCAAAATATTGCCTACATTGTTGACATCGCTGGCATCGGAACATTTGCTTTTTACGTACGTTGGATTGGCGGGACCAATGGAATACCAACCAGCTTGGCTAAATTTCCTCTCAAATAATCTCTCGTTAGGATTAACCTCTGGTTTGTAATTTAAGGTTAACGTTTGGTCTACGCCGGTTTTATTTTTAATAAAATATCCGTAAAGTGGTTGAAATTCCGCGTGTCCCAGACCGGCCATCGTAGACCAACCAGAGGGATCGGATGGATTAAGAACATAAATATCAAAATTATTGACAGTCTCAGCCGTCGAAAAGCTGTGACTATCCAGAACTCTGGGAGTAGAAACGATGTTCCACCCGGCATTGAGGGAAATTGTTTGTGTGAATAAAGAAGATGCGGAGACGGTTCCGGCGACGATAAAAAACAAGACGGCGAAGAGCCCAAAAGTTAATGTTTTCTTCATGATTTTACGATACAATAATAAGAAGGGGTAGTCAAGCCATTCCTTTTTGGTTGCGAGATTAAGAAGCACAGTAATACAAAAAGTCCATCGGGGTGATGGACTTTTTGTATTAATCAGACTTATAGAACCAGTACCGCGAAAGATTGACTAGGCCTGCTTATTTCTCTTCGCTTTTTTCTTGCCGTACCAGAAGGAAAAAATCCAGTAAGCCAAACCCAGAATGGATAAGTATATCACGAACGAGACCAATAAGCTTATCCAGTTATTGCCGCTTCCGAAGCTGATAATGTTAGCAAGCAACAAAATGGCGGCGGAGGGAGCGTTTGGCAAAGTATTTGCCTGAAGATTCTCACCCTCATTCCCGATTCCGGGCTGAACATTTTCTTGCGGTGAAACTATAGGTGAAAGGTTCTGTTCTTCGCCTTGTTGAGGATTATTGTTTGTCTGGTTAGGTAACACCGATATTGCTACCGCAGTTTGAGCCGATGCGCTGGCAAGAGCATTCTGGTTGTTCGCATCAAGCACGAACGAATTGCCGGAGAGAGCAATCGTTCCATTACCGCTTTTCTTTGCGAAAAATGACACTGTTCCAAAAGTAATTGGCGAGGAGGCGCCTCCCGGATAACCCGCGGTTTTTATGGACACTCCGTTCGTATTATCAATAAGGTCATAGCCGGATAGAGGAAGCGGCATCCAGCCGTTCGCGAAAGTAAACGACTTCGCTTCAAGAAGGTCGGCGGGATAGTGAAGCTCTATTTTCGCGGTATAATTTTTCACTCCTTGCGGGTTTACTCCGAGCGTAAGAGTAAAGGATTGTCCCTGACTCGCGCTCACACTGACTGGAGTAAACGACACGCTCGTGGCGGCAAGCGCTGGCGCGACAAGAATCATTGCCCCGAACGCTCCCAGTAAAATTGTAAGTAAATATTTTTTCATGGTAATTAGAATGTCCAATTAATCATCAGTAAATTGAAATCAAAGATATCGACCTTGCCGTCACCGTTGAAATCGGCCGTGTTATTAGCGCTCGTGCTCCCCCAATTTACCATCAATATATTGAAATCGAGGATATCAATTTTATTATCTTTGTTCGCGTCAACTTTTTGGGCTTCAGCGCTTAATGTGCCGGAAGCCGGCGGGGTATAACCACCGCCACCTACCACTACTGGTAAAGCTCCTTCTAGTCCAAGAGTGAAAGTATATTTTCCCGGACAAAGATTCGGAACGGTTTCTATTTTAAGTTTTGGTTGAGTTTCGCCTTTAGCAATTTCAAAACCCGAAACCGCTGTTGTCCCAGTTTCCCAACCGGAAAAGTTTAGCCAATTGTTATCTATAACAGAAAATTGGGCTTTAATTCCCTCTCCGTCAAAAGGACCGTCTCCGCAGATACCCAAATAATCAATATGGAGAGACGCCTCGCCATTCAAAACTTTTCCAGCATTATTGGTCAGTTTAAGTTCAGCAACACAATTATCACCGCTATATTGAAAATTGCACTCTTCAGTTACTTCTAAAATAAGCTCATTATTTTGGGCTTGAACAAAATCAATACTAAAGCAACTTCCCATAATTAGGGCTAAAGTTAAAACAAATAATTTTATGCTCAATTTATTCATAATCAGAAGTAGATTTACTTCAAACTTGCGCTGAACCGTTCGACCCTGAACTCACAGTCGAAGGGCTTGTTGAAGTAGAAATAAACCTACCTCTGATAGCCATCACGCTCGCCTTGCCGAAGCGCAGGAGGAATGGCTATCAGTTTTTTTTCGTTCTTTCTATTCTTACGGTCTGGCGTACTCTTTAGCGGCGTAATCTACTAAATCGTAAACATACTGTGCGGATACTTTATAAGTCCCTACAATATTTCCCAGTGTTACTCCGTAGTCATTCCATTTAAATTTGCCTGCTTCTAATGTAGTCGTAAGAGTACCACCAGAAAAAAGGGCACTAGCATCAGATATAAGTATCATTCTCTTATTAGTCCAGGCAGGATTACCTGTTGCAATTTCTGACAATGGCGTTAATGTCCCATTTCCACGAACAACCCTGAGAGTAGAAGTGATGTCGACTATACTTGGAGTTATTGCATCTTTGTATTCTACCTTTGTAAACTCCTTGCCAGTTAAGATTTCATTCGCTGGCGCTTCAATGACCATTACATTATAACCAGTAACAGCATTGTTAGCATTATTCTTAGCTACAGTTGTAAAGGTGACAGTACTTAACCCAGTAGTGCTAATAACCACTGATTTATTGCCAAGATTGGTCTGGCTCCCTCCTAGATTAATGCTCATTTCTACTGGTTCAGCCACAGTAGTCGTTGCTATAGGAGCATCGCTCAAGTAATTGACTATTGCGGCGCTGGCTACTCCGACCGTTGCTAAACCAAGTATTACCATTACCAAAGAACTTCCTTTGAGTAAATTCTTTATCTTGTTCATTTTTGTTTTTACTTTTAATTATTTTTTTGCCGTCTGATCTAATACGGCCGACCGACCTTTATAAATCCCTATTTATCGGGCTAATTTGACCTTTGGTATTGACGCCAACTTACCACAATATCTAACCTGATGTCAACAGCAAGAAAAAACCAGACCGCCGTCAATGCATTAGTCGCCTCTGTCGTTTTCTCATCATAAGAGTATAATTATTTTGTAAATCCAACTTTATTTTATGGACATCATCCAAGAAATAAGAAATTTTGTTGAAGAAGAGTGTAAAAAACCGAGCAGCAAATATGGTTATGAGCCATTTACCTTTCATTTTATTCCGGTGGTGGAATATGCCGGCGAACTGGCTGATAAATTGAGGGCCGACAAGGAAGCGGTCGTAATTTCCGCTTGGCTGCATGATATCGGTTCTATGGTTTATGGCCGCGAGGACCATCATATTACCGGAGCAAAGATTGCGGAACAAAAACTTGAACAATTGGGTTATCCCCGAGAAAAAATCGAGAAAGTCAAAGATTACATTCTCTCGCACCGGGGATCGCAGAATGTTAAACCGCAAACAATAGAAGCCCAAATTCTTGTTGAGGCGGATACCTTGAGCGCTTTTAACGATATAATCGGATTATTTCAATGCGCGTTCGCTTATGAAAATCTTTCGAGAGAGGAAGCCAAAAATTCGGTTAGACAAAAACTGATTAATAAATACAACCAGCTGAAATTCGAGGATTCCAAAAAAATAATCAGGCCCAAATTCGAGGCGGCGATGCTGTTGTTAGAATAATATATATGAATATCTATTTCATTACCGGAAACAAGAACAAGTTCGGGGAGGCCAAGGAAATAATTCCCGAGCTTGAGCAGCTTGATATCGATTTGCCGGAAATTCAGGAAATCGACGGTCGGAAAATCATTGAAGCCAAGCTCGTTGAGGCCCTTAAACGCCACAAAGGCGGATTTATCGTCGAAGATACTTCTTTGTCTCTTGATTGCTTGAACGGCCTACCTGGGCCGCTTATCAAGTGGTTTTTGAAAACTATCGGCAATGACGGACTTTGGAAGATAGCCGAAAGGGCCGGCAATCCGAAGGCCGAGGCGAAAACTATCATCGGCTACGCCAAAGACCCCGATAATATCCGCTACTTCGAGGGAAAAATAAGAGGAGAAATAACCGCTCCTCACGGAACAGCCAATTTTGGCTGGGACCCGATATTCCAACCCGAAGGATATTCCAAAACCTTTGCCGAAATGAATCGGGAAGAAAAAAACAAAATCAGCATGCGCCGCCTGGCGTTCGAGGAATTTAGAGAATATTTAGAGACCCGCGACTTTAATGCTTAAAAATATCCTCATCACCGGAGGTGTAAAAAGCGGAAAATCCACCCTTTTGCGAAACTTAACCGGAGGTATCCCGCAGAAAACCGGTTTTATCACTAATGAAATCCTCGATAAAACCGGCCGGGTCGGTTTCGAAATAGAAACCAGTACCGGACACGGGATTTCTTTAGCCCGTCTTAATCCGGAAACTTTGCCTAAAGTGGGAAGGTTTTTCGTAAATATTCAAAATCTCGAGTCGGCAGTCACGGAAGTTAGCGTCTTCGAAAACAAGGATATTTTGTATCTAGACGAAATCGGGCAGATGCAGTTGCTTTCCGAGAAATTTAAAGATCTCGTTATAAAATTTCTTGATTTTGAAAATATATGCCTTACTACCCTCTCATCCGTCTATCAAAATGATTTTATTGAAAATATTAAAAAACGAGACGATATTATTTTAATCGGAATATCCGCGGAAAATAGAGAAGAAAAAAGGAAGTTTATAAAACAGCTAATGGCAAAGATTAGGAAAGCGCAAAAATATATCACCGAACCAGAACGATTTACTCTACTAGACGGCGGGATCGAACTGGAATCGAATCATGGCATAAGAAAACTGGCTTTCCGAGACGGAAAATGGCAATGCGATTGCGATTTCTTTCAGAAATACGAGATTTGCAGCCATTCTATCGCCGCGGAAGAATATCAGAAACAATGGATTATTGAACGACCAGGCCTCGTTTTTTGACTTCGGCTTCAGCCCATGACCGCGCTGAGGTTTTTTGTAGATCCGCGTCTTTTCGGCAACGCTGGCAGATTACGATTACCTGGTCGACCGAAAAGCTCGAGAGCATCAAATCAATCACATCAGAATTTATTTGTTCGATTAGGAAACCCTTTAAACTCGCGAGGAGGTCCAGAGAGCGGATAAAGTTATAGGCCTCGGCTGACCTCGAAGCGGCTACAAATTCGGAGTATCCAGCCAAATCTAGATGTGGGCAAGCAATATCGATCGCTTTTTTAATTTTCCCTTTGTCTTTTGCGATAAACTCAACTATTTCGGGTGCACCCAAAAGGCTAATGCCAACATCGCTGATATATCCGTTTTCCGATTCATCGGCAAGCCGAAGCCCGGTTGCAAACATTTCCCCATACGAAACCGAACCATTTTCAACCGATTTCATTAAACCGGCGATCATTTCATCTATTTTCCCCCACATCTCATCGGCGGTATTGCTTTCATCTTCCGTGGAACATGCTTCTTTTATTCGTTCCTCCTGCTCGGCCACTATCCTGGCACAATCGTCCACCCAGGCGCGGATATAAGGATTTTCCTGAAAATTTTCCGGTGAATTAACCATAATATAAGAATAGAGACAACGGAAATGCCGGTCAATACTTATTGTGAATTTCACTACAATGGACTGCATCCGAACGCGGTTGGCCACGAAAAAATATTTATTCAAGTCAGAGATTTTCTCACGGAGAAAAGGTGGATTTAATCGGCCGTGTTATAATTAAAGCTATGAAAAAGAAAATTATAATCGGCGCGATAATCATAGTATCGGTCGGCTTGGCCATCGTCATTGGAATTTATTTTAAGAGGACTAACGCCCCTCTTTCTCCTTTAGGTTCGAGCGAGCAAATGCCGGAAGAAAAAACTTTGGTTAAAGATGATTTTTCCATTCTCTCTCCGCAGGGATGGGAAGAAGCGCCTGCCCCGGCCGGGGTCTCTCTCATGATGATTAAACCCGGGGAGAAGATGACCGATCCCGCGGCAGAAAAGCTGAATTTCAAAAGTTATTTTTCCGTAAGCCATGATTCTCCCCAGTCCAAAACTAAGGAAGAATATCTTCAAGATGTCCGAAACGGCTTGAAGCAGGCCTTTCCGGATATCGTTTACGATAAAGACGAATCGATTACGCTCGGAGCCGGCGAAGCCCAAGCAATGGAATTCGCGATAACCCAGCAAGGGGCCGATTTCAAGGTTTTGCTGGATCTGGCTTGGGGAAAAAATAATGATGCTTGGGTGGTCTCATTTAATACCACCAAGGACAAATGGGATGAATACAAAAATCTATTTTACCGGATCGCCGACAGTTTCAAAATAAGATAAATAGCGATTCTTTTTTCGGTTAATTCCACCCCCCCTTGACACTTAATGGGAAAAAGGCCATATTTATATCGCGTCAGGAGTTTTCTGAATAGTTTTCTTGTTTTGGGAAACAGCGAGTGTTAATCGTGTAAGTTCAGGAAGCGGAACCGAATAGTCGAAAATTACTTAGATATATATGGCAAAGAGACTTTATATTGGCGGTTTGTCCTACAACACCACCAACGATTCCCTGCGCGACGCGTTCGCGCAGGCCGGAGCCGTCGAGTCGGCTAACGTCATCTTCGATAAGATGACCAGCCGCTCTCGCGGATTCGGATTCGTGGAGATGTCCAACGACGATGAGGCCCAAAAAGCTATCGACATGTGGAATGAGAAGGAGCTTGACGGCCGCAAGATTACCGTCAATGAAGCGCGCCCGATGAGGGACGCTCGATAAATCGCGTTAAAACAGACGCGTAAAAACAGGGGGTTCGCCCCCTGTTTTTTTTTGTTAGAACTAAAAATAAGTATTATAATTGCTTTATGCCCGCAATCATCAAAGGCACGCTTATTATTATCGGTTTGGCGCTTGTCGGCCTGGTAATTCTTCCCTTAGCCGGCCCGTTTTTTGAGAAATTATTGAGTGTCGGCGTTCAGCCGAGTAAAATTTTCGTGGTTTCGGTCACGGAATACGAAGACGAGGGAGAGCCTCCTGTCGAAACAATAACAACGCCTCCGCCAGGAAATGATAGCATTACCCCGGTATTTATCTCATCGCTTCAGGCCGGAGCGCAGCGTCTTATTGATTTATCCCCTCTTCTTGAAAGCGGTTCTATCTCTTGTTTTAGAGAAGATCCCGAATCGGCGCCGAAGGCGGGCGCGCTTGAAAATATACGCGACGTAGCTAACGGACTTTTACCATATATCTGCAGTCCCGATTGCACCTGCAAACGCGGTGGAAGTAATAATCAGATTACTTTAAGCGAGTGGCTGGTCAGCGCGATGATTTCTCTTACCGAACATTACGGCAATCAGATTTCTTTCACGAGTTTGACCGGCGGTAAACATGGCGCCAATTCCGGACATTATGCCGGCTTGTCGCTTGACGTGATATACAAAAACGGCGGCCCCGCTGAATGGAATAAATTAAAGTCTATGGTCAGTTCTGCCGGAGCAGTCAGCGTAATTTGCGAGGCATTGCTTGATAAAATTACCCCGCTGTATCTGAAAAACTGCGACTTTATCGAGGACGGCTGTTATAGCAATAAAGGCCAAGATGTTTGTGTCGACAAAGAAAGAATCACCAATATTCATATCCACGCGACTTTTCCCTCGACTCGGCCGCCGCCCCAGCCATAATCGCCATGCAAAACCAAACTAATTATTACGGAAAACGCAATCTTTTTAATCCGTCATCAGACGACCCATTTCGGTTAAGCCGGAGCAAAATCGATTTATTCCTGAACTGCCCCCGTTGTTTTTACCTGGACCAGAAACTGGGTGTCAGCCGGCCGGCCGGCTATCCCTTTTCGCTTAATGCCGCGGTGGACACCTTATTGAAAAAAGAATTTGACTATTACCGCAAACGGCAAGAGCCGCACCCGCTTATGATTTCTCACGAAATCGACGCCGTTCCTTTCGCCCATGAAGATTTGGAAAAATGGCGGGATTCCTTAAGGCGCGGCATAGATTACATTCATCCGAAAACGAACTTTCGAATAACCGGCGGCATTGACGATGTCTGGATAAATCCGGCAAAGGAACTTTTCATCGTCGATTACAAAGCCACGGCCAAGAATTCAGAAGTAAATTTGGATGCCGAATGGCAGAAGGGCTATAAGAGACAGATGGAAATTTACCAATGGCTGTTCCGCCGGAACGGATTCGCGGTTTCGCCGATTGGTTATTTTGTTTACGCCAACGGACGGCTGGACCTCGATCGGTTCGATGCCAAATTGGAATTTATTTTGAAAATTTTGCCCTATGAAGGCAATGATTCCTGGGTAGAGAAAAAATTAACAGAGGCCAGAGAATGCTTGTCGGCCGGAACTCCGCCCGAGGCCGCGCCGGAATGCGAATACTGTTGTTACGCGGAAAAATATCCGCGCAATAGGAATTGCGCAACCCTGTAAGCCGGATTCTGTCTGGTTCCGACCTAAGTCGGAACGAGGCGATAATTTATCTAAGGCCCTCGATTTCTCTCGGGCTCGTGCGGCACTTCCTTCGACTTTGCTCGGGACTAATCCGGAGCTTGTCGAAAGACGCGGCCTTGCACCCAGCAAGGATTTAACCGTTTCACCTCCGAAGTCGCCTTCGGAGCTCGCCCCGACCGAAGTCGGGGCGCCTCAACCCTTTCGGGTTTCGGCGTCTCTGTTCGCACCTCTACTCCGACCTGGGGTCGGAGCGGCGGTAATTAGCCGATGCTGTTATCCCTCGATCCGCCAGCTGGCGGACTCGGGACGGGTGTCCGGACTTTCCTCTCCGATTTTAATCGGAGCTATCGCCCAGGTTGCAAAAAGATAATGTCACTATCAAAGTAAAGAGTCAAGGGCACGATTGGCAAGAGAGTCGGCGCGGCGGTTCTTTTCCCGCGGAATTCGCGTAAACTTCACGGCTTTAAAATCCTGTTTCAAATTCCAAATATCCACGAAAAGAGGAATCAAATTTTTGTCCTTCAGCTTGTATTCCCCGATAAGCTGACGATGCAGAAGTTCGCTGTCCATTTTTATTTCGACTTCGGTTTCTTTGGCTTTCTTTTTTCCGAGCAGTTGTTTGGCTTTTTTCAAGCCGAAAATGGCCGCCCGGTATTCGGCTACATTATTGGTCAGAACGCCGATGGCTTGGGAATATTCCCTGTCGCCTACCAGAACGCCGATTCCGGCCGGGCCGGGATTTCCGCGACTCGCGCCATCACAATAGATTGTTAATTTATTTTTTTCCAGGGGAAATTTATTTTGCCATCTTTGATTTTAACAATGAAACCGGAAGCCGCCTTGTGTCCTCCCCCGCCGCGCTTGGCGGCGATTTCAGCCACGTCAGTTTCGCCGGCGGAACGGAGAGAAACTTCAAGCCGGCTGTTGCGGTAGCGCCAGATTATGCCGAAATCACGGCACCTTGTCGCGAGAATATGGCCGATTTCTGAAACGAGGAGAGGCGAATTAACCGCAAGAACCCGATGGCCGGCGAATTCCACCGATTCGGCGGAAGCGGATATTTTTTCCATCGCTTTCAATTTATAGGATTCGATGGCCCGGCCGATTTCGCCGTATTTTTTTCTTTTTTCGGCCGACTCAAAATCTTTGGCAAGCTTGCTCCAGAGGCGGAAATCAAAGCCAAAAGTGTCGAGCGCCGAAAGCAATTCGCGACTCTTCGCGAGCTTGAAACGCCAGAGGTCGCCGTCCTCGACATATTTAAGAAGTTTGGGAACCGATTTCCTCGGATGAAAATATTTCCATGCCGAAACGGCGCCGGAATGATTGAGGTCAAAAAACGCCTCATCGGCATACCGAAGGTATTCCTGCTGGCTGATGTGATGGTCGATGGCGACAAGCCGGTGGTTCTTTTTCTTGAATTCAATCAATTGATTTTTGACAGAGGGGAAAAAATCCAGAAAATAGACGTCTTTTCCGTCGCCGATGTCCGGCAAGGGGGCTTGATGTTCTACGGCCAGATAAGCGGCTTTTTTACCGAATTTCTTCCAAGCGGCCCAAGCGGCGCCGAAACCATCGGCGCAATTGCGATGATAGATGACCACGATTTTTTTAGTCATATTTTTTATTTTTTGCGTTCTTGACCAAAGCTTCTATTCCGGGCATTTTTTCTCCGCTAAGATACGCTAACATGGCTCCCCCGCCGGGAGAAAGATGGTCTATCTTTCCGGAAACGCCGGCTTCTTCAATCGCCCGCAGAGTGTCTCCTCCGCCGACGATTGAAAAAGCTTTGGAGTCGGCGACGGCTTTCGCGATAGAAAATGTTCCGGCAGAGAATTTTTTAATTTCAAAAACGCCCAAAGGTCCAACCCAAATTATCGCTTTAGCTTCTTTAATTATTTTGGAGTACGCAACGACAGTTTTGGAACCGATATC
The DNA here is from genome assembly GCA_964348915.1 of uncultured Candidatus Saccharibacteria bacterium. Classification (GTDB taxonomy): domain Bacteria; phylum Patescibacteriota; class Minisyncoccia; order UBA6257; family Colwellbacteraceae; genus CAYGEM01. The sequence goes on from CAYGEM010000001.1 coordinate 17,822, forward strand.
GAATATATCATCTTTTCGAACGGCATAATCAAACGGCATCATTATTTTGCGGGGGTATTTTTTTAGTAAAAACCTGACCAAGGAGACGACCTTTTTACCGCCTAAAGGTTTGGTCCGGCAGCCGGCTTCTCTCAAAAACAAATTGCCGGGTATTCCGCCAAGGAGAACGCGATCTACCCGGGGGATGATTTTTTTTAATCGCTTGATTTTATCTTCGGCTTTGGCGCCGCCGACAATCAATATTCGCGGCCGGTGACGGGAAGATAGAGCTGAATTCAGGGCTTTCAGCTCGGCGAGAAGATTCGGCCCGGGAAAGCTGGCTAAAAAAGAAGCTATTCCGCAAGTCGAAGCATGCTCGCGATGAGAACTGGAAAAATCATCATTGACGTAAATATCGCCAAGAGAAGCAAGGGCGCGACTGACTGTTTTGGAGTTGCTCGTCTCGCCGGAAAGAAAACGAACATTTTCAAGGAGAAAAATCGAATCAGCCGGAGATCCCTTAATTTTTTCCGCCATCTCGCCAAAATTGAAACCGGGCAGAAAAATTATCCGCCGATTTATTTTTTGGCTAAGCAATCGGCCGGACGGCCGGAGGGTCAAACGACCGTCGCTCTTTTTCGGATTGCCGCGATGGCTTAACAGCACTATTTTGCCGCCGAATTTTCGGAACCATTTGATCGCGGACGCGGCCTGGCTAATCCGGATTAAAGAAGGATGACGAGGGTCAAAATCCAGATTGACACGCAAAAGGCAGGTCATTTAAAAACTCATCGAGGCGATGGTCACCAAAGCGACGATGATAATCACCACGCGCACCAATATTTGTTTTCTACTTTTCCGCTTGCTCATGAATTAAAGATATCTTTCTTACTTCCGACCTGTCCATGCTGGCGCCGCCGACCAAAAGTCCCGCTATTTTCGGCGAAGAAAGAAAGGACGAAGCGTTTTTCGAATTTACAGAACCGCCGTAGAGCACGAGCGGATTCTGACCGGAACGTTTAATGACATAATCGCTTATCTGTTTCGCGAGTGATTGGACTTTAGAAGGGCTGTCCGCTTTGCCGCCGCCGATCGCGCCGGAAGGTTCGTAGACATAAATTATTTTCGCCAATTGTTCCGGGGAAAGCAAGCCAGTGGCCGCTTTCAGCTGACGGACGACGATACTCCCGGCCGCGGCAATGCCGACCAACCGGCCAAGTTCTCCCAAGCAAAGAATCGGCGTGATACCGAGCTTCAAACAAGAGACCAGCTTGCGACTGATTATCGCCGGAGTTTCTTTTAAATGCATCCTTCTTTCGCTATGGCCGATTATGGAAAATTCGACGCCAGCTTCGGCAAGTTCATCCACGGAAACCTCGCCAGTATAAGCGCCGGGAGACCAAAAAGCATCCTGGCTGCCCAGCCGGGCTTTTTGAAGAACAGCGCGGACCGCGGGAATAAACAGAAAAGGCGGACAGATGATAAAATTTTCGCAATCGGAATCGCGAGCGAGAGAAGCCGCTTCGTTTTCATTATTGGGATTGCATTTCCAGTTAAGAACAATCATTTTCGCGATTCGTTCGTTTTTTACTTCAATCTGTTTTCAGCATACCACTTAAAAACCTGGTAAGCCACCGGCAAAGTGTTGGAACTGCCTTCTTTGGCGTCTTCCACCAAAACTAAAAGGCATATCCGGGGCGGAGACGCGGACTCCATCGGCGCACAACCGACGAAAAGAGCGTTTATCCGGGCATTGTTCTCGATTTGCGCCGTTCCTGTCTTCGCGGCGATTTTCAGAGGCAAATCATGCAAAGAGTAAGCCGTACCGTAGGATTCATATACGCCATCTTCCATACCTTTTACCACCTCTTTCATCTCCGGAGCGAATTCGCTAAGGTCCGCGAGAAGCTCCGGTTCGTTCCGCGGAGTGAGCGTAATTCGGCGCAGAAATCCGCCGTTGGCGATGGAAGCGATGGCGTTCAAGAGTTCAAGCGGAGTGACGAGAATATCCCCTTGGCCAATGGAAATATGATAAGTATCGCCAATCGTCCAAGATTTTCCGGACCCCAGCGAATCCGCGTTCCCCTTTTTTTCACCCGGCAAATCGATTTCGGTAACGTTATTCAAACCGAAAATGCCGAAATATTTTTTAAGATTTTTGACGCCTAATCCGGCTATTTCTCCATAACCGCCTCCGACTGTGTAAAAATAAACATTGCAGGATCGCGCCAGAGCGGAATAAATATTGACCCATCCTTGCGGTTTCCAATCGACGAAACGACTCGGCTGGTCCGGATAATAAGGATTGGGGATTTCGATATATCCCGTGGAGAGAATCAGGTCTTCCGGACGAATTATTTTTTCAACTAAAGCCGCGACGGCGATCATCGGTTTAATTGTCGAACCAGGGCTGTACAAGCCGGCAATCGCCCGGTTAAACAGCGAGTTATCGGGAGAAGCGAGGGCTTCGCTTATTTTGTCGGGAGAGAAGCTCGGCACGCTGATTAACGCCAATAATTCGCCGTTTCGCGGGTCGATGGCGATGCCGACGCCGCGCGAACGGCCCAATTGACGCATTCTTTCGGTCAGAGCTTCGTAAAAATATTTTTGAAGCTTGGCGTCAATGGTCGTAACCAAGTCCTGTCCGGGAATCGCTTTGTTCACCTCTTGCTCACCTACCGGGACACCCTGGACGTTCCGGTAGGTGATAAGCCGGCCATTTTCCCCCCGAAGAAGATTGTCGTATTCGGCCTCCACGCCGGAACGACCAATAATATCCACGTTAGACAATCCTCCTTTTACCTCCTCTCGATTGGTAAGTCCGGAATAACCGACGATATGACTGAAAGCCGGGTCGAAAAATCTTGTCGAGTCGACATTGACGAACAATGATTTCAAACCGGAGCTTTCTATTTTTATCGCCTGTTCTTTGGTCAGCCCGCTTTTAAACGGGATAAAGTTGCCGAGCTGAAGATTTTTTTCGGTCAAAATCGTTTTGAATTCGTTTTCGTCGCCGCCGAAAACAGCCGTGTACAGCGCTTCAGCGGCTTCCATTTCGTTGTCTCTCGCCAGCTCCGAGGAACGCACATAAAGATTGATGGAATCGCGATTTTCCGCCAAAATTTCGCCATACCGGTCGTAAATTATTCCGCGGGGCGCCCGTTCAACAAAAATCTGGCTGACATTGGCTTCCGCCCGCGCCCGATAAAAATCGCCATCAGCGACGCCGAGCGAAAACAGTCGCGCGAATACGATGACGCAGAAAATGCCGAAGGCAACGACTAAATTCCGGAAAACCTTCGCGCCGATAGGTTTTTCTTTAATTTCCGATTCTCCGGAAAAAACATCCGGCGTAATTTCTTCAAAATTTATTCGCGGATAATTTTTCATAGATCACAACAAGTTGATGGCCAAATTGAACAAAGTCAAAAAAACAACGGAGACCGCAAATAAGCCGAGCAACGGATGAAGAGGCAGTTTTTTTAAGAGTATGGCCCCGGCGATGGCAGTCAAAGCAAACAGCGCCTCCTCGGCGATAATCATCGGGCTAAATTTTAAGATAACCAAAACCGCCAGCAATAAAAAGGCGATGGCCGATTTTTCACTGATAAGCAAGGAAGCGGCAAAAAACAAAAAAAGCGAAATATTGGCCGGATTAATCAAGCAGGACAAAAACATTTCTCAAGTTTTTTAGTTCAAAATCCGGAACGACAAGAACTTCGCCGCCAGGATTGTCTTCCCCGACTTTACCAACGACTAACCCGTAAGGGAATCCGTCGGAAGAAGAAACTACGGCGTCTCCGGCGAAGACCTTCCCGTCAATAAGGGTGAGCTTTGGCGACAAACCGCCGGAGAAGAGAGCGTCGACTTCTCCGGCACCGACGCGAACGGGAATCTGGAAGTCGGGGTCGAAAACCGTTTGCGCGACCGCCGTCTTCCCGTAGACCCGCTTTATTTTCCCGACCAGAATTTTCTTACCCAAAGTAACCGGCATTCCCGAAACAAGGCCGTCGCTATTGCCTACATTAATGATTATCTCCGAACGGTTGGAAAACGGGTAACGGGAATAGACCTTCGCTTCTTTCTGTTCCCGCGAACCGCCTTCTCCGGCAATCTTTAAGTTCAAAATTTCAGCTTCCAGTTCCTGATTTTTCTGCCGCAACAATCGCAACAATTGTTCCTGGGGCTGTTCTTTGACGAGTCCGTCTCTTAAGTCGGCCAAAAAAATCTTCGCCGAAACGATTTTATTCCCGGCAAAGACAAAAAAAACATACCCGGCAATCACCGCCGTCAAACCCAAATATTTTTTGAAACGGCTAACGGTTAACATCTTTGAATTTATATTTTTATCTCTTTGGGACGCAATTGGCTATTCAACAGTTTTTCATAACGGCCGAATTCTTCCGCGACCATGCCCAAACCGCGGATAACGCAGGTCAGCGGATCGTCAATTAAGGCGACCTTGGCGGAAATTTCGCGCTCGAAATAACGGTCGATTCCCTTGAGGAGGCTTCCGCCGCCAGAAACATAAATCCCTCTTTCCAATATGTCTCCGACCAATTCCGGCGGAGCGGATTCGATCAGGTCGCGGGCCGCTTCCGCCAGCATCCGGACAGATTTGGCTATCGCCGCCCGGATATGAGGATTACGGAGAATGATTTCTTTGGGAAGTCCACTGTTCAAATCGCGTCCGCGCACCGCAAGTTCCGCTTTTTCATCTATCGGCAGAGCCGAACCGATGACTACCTTCAACTTTTCCGCGGTCGGTCCGCCGATAGCCAGCTTGAATTCATCTTTGACGAATTTAATAATATCTTCATTGAGTCGGTCTCCGGCGATTTTTAAACTCCGGGAGACCACGGTCCCGCCAACGGAAATTATGGCCATTTCCGTGGTTCCTCCGCCGATATCGATGATCATGTTGGCCGTCGGTTCTTCCACCGGCAATCGGGCGCCCAAAGCCGCGGCAATGGGCTCCTCGACGAGATAAACCCGGGATGCGCCGACGCCGGTTACGGCGTCTTCGACGGATTTTCTTTCCACTTCAGTCAAATTCGTCGGTACGGCCACCACGACCAATCCGTAACGATGGAGAAAGCCCGCGCCGAGACGAGAAAAATAATGCCGCAATATCTCTTCGGTCATTTCGAAATCGGAAATCACCCCGTTCACCAACGGCCGGATAACACTGATGTGCTGGGGAGTGCGGTCAAGCATTTGGCGAGCTTCCTCGCCGAAAGCCAAAATCTGCCCGGTTTTGTTGTTCAGGGCGACAATAGTCGGTTCATTGACGACGATGCCGCGGTTTCCTTCGTAAATCAAGGTATTCGCCGTCCCCAAATCAATGGCTATTTTTTTGCTAAATCCTCCGAATATCTTCATATTTCATCATTTTTTTCGTTTCCGAGGCGCGTCTTTTCAATTCAATCCGGGAACCGGTTTTTTCGCTCACCACCAACCGATACGGCAAGCCGATTAAATCGGCATCGGCAAACTTCTCACCGGCCGAAACTCCGCGGTCATCATACAAAACCTCGATTCCATCGGCAAGCAGGCGTTGATATATTTTTTTGCCCAACCCCTTTTTTAATTCAAGCAAATGAAAACGGTAAGGAGCGACGTTTTCCGGCCATATCATTCCCTTCTCATCATTATTAACTTCAACTATCGTTCCCATCAAACGACTAAGGCCGAGGCCGTAACAGCCCATCTCCACGTTATGTTCCGCCCCTTTTTTATCCTTGAATTTTAATCCAAATGGCTCGGAAAACTTCGTTCTCAATTTAAAAATATTGCCGACTTCAACCGCTTTTTCTTCGCGAAGAGTTTTGTTTCCGCATTTCGGACAGGCGGATTGGTCGTCGATGATTTCCTTATTGATGGCAAGCCGGCATTGGTCGCAAACGTAAATTGTATCTTCGCCGGCCGGAGTCAGGGTCTGAAATTCGTGGGAATACTTGGAAAATGTGCCGCCTGACGCGTAAGTCAAATAGGTCTTTTCGCCGATGCCAGCTTTCTTGAAAATCCGGAGGTAGGCCTTCGTTGTCCGGTCATAAAACCGGTTCAGGTCTTTTTCGTCAACATGAAAAGAATAAAGGTCTTTCATCAGGAATTCCCGACCTCGTAACAAACCGGCCTTGGGACGTTTTTCGTCCCGGAATTTGCTTTGAATCTGAAAAACCGCCAAAGGCAGGTGTTTGTAAGAAGAAACATATTTTTGGATGATAGGCGTCAGTATTTCTTCATGCGTGGGACCGAGAGCATAATCGTTCTTGGAATAAAAGCTGGTAAATTTAAAAAGCACATCAAACGTATTCCATCGGCCGGTCTGCTCCCAAACGGAACGCGGCTGAAGAGAGCTGAGAAAAATTTCCTGACCGCCGAGAGAGAGAATCTCTTCGCGGATAATATTTTCTATCTTTTTGATGACGCGTAATCCGAGAGGCAAAAAAGCGTAAACTCCGGCCATTACTTTTTCAATAAAACCGGCGCGGATAAGCAGCTCCGCGTTGCGGGATTCTTCGTCTTTAGGCGCCTGCCGCAAAGTTGTCGTGAATAATTCGGATTGTTTCATCGGAAAAAAATCACATTAAAATAACCTGCTTACGTCTTTTATCGTAACAATAATCATCAGAAATAACAAAATGGCGAAGAAAAATGAATGCACGGCCGCTTCCGTTCGATAATCAACCGGCCGCCGCATTATTTTCCCGATTGCCAGAAAAAGAAATCGTCCGCCGTCAAGGGCGGGTAACGGCAAAATATTAATAAAAACCAAGTTAAGGGAAATGAAGCCGAATAGTTGCAGCAAATACCCGAATCCCAATTTATCGCCGATACGCACGGCATTCCAGATTCCGACGGGACCCGATAAATCGCCGAAATTTCCATGTCTCAACAGATAACCGAAAGAAGAGGCGATGGAGCCGAGCATCTCCCAGCTTTTGGAAAAACCGAGAACCAAACCTTGCCGCAATCCGACTTTCGGAATGCCGGTTTCGACCAATTCCAAACCCAGTCGTCCGTTTTTATTCTTCTCCTCGGGGACGGAAATTTTCGCGGGGATGATTTGATTATCGCGTTCAATACTTAATTCGATTTCTTTCCCGGCATGTTCGTCAATATACTTGATGAAATCATTTCCCGAAGTAAATCCGGATATTTTATCCCCGTTTTTAATGCCGACGACTTCGGCGGCAGAACCGGAAAACACCGTGGTTATATAGATAGACTGCGGCACACCGAAAGAATAAACAACGAAAAGGGCGAACCAGGCCATTAAAAAATTCATAAAAACGCCGGCAAGCAGAATCAAGGATTTCCGGGCAAAGGACTGCCGGCGGAAACCATTTTCAGGCGCCTGTTCGCTGTTTTTATCGATATCCAGCCCCTCGATGCTGACGAATCCGCCGAAAGGAATCGCATTGAAACTGTAAAGCGTTCCTCGGTATCTTTTCCCGGCGAGCCGGGGCGGATAGCCAACGCCAAACTCTTTGATTTTTACGCCAAGCGATTTGGCGGCCGCGAAGTGCCCCAATTCATGCCCTATTATCAGAATGGAAAGAAAAACAACCGTAAGGATTATCGTGACAAAAACCGACATTGAAATTATTTCGTTATTTCGGAGATTTTCATCTCGACCGCCTCGTCAATATTTTTATTAAAAGAATCAACTATTTTCTGCAAGTTTTCTTTGGCTTTGTATTTTTCGTCTTCGGGCAATTCGTTCACTTTTTTTACCACCTTATCCCGCAATGAACGCATTTTTATGCGGCCGCCTTCGGCAGTCGATTTGACTAACCGACTCAACTCTTTGGCCCTTTCTTCGGACAACGGCGGCAAGAAAATCCGGATTATCATTCCTTCCGGAGAAGCGCTCAATCCCAAATTGGCCGCCTCGATCGCTTTCGCGATGGCTGGAACAATTTTTGGGTCCCAAGGAGACACGGTTATTTCCCGCGGCGGAACGATTCCAATCGTGGCCAGCTGGTTAAGCGGCAATCTTTCTCCGAAATACTCCACCTTGACGCCATCCACCAGTTTCGACGTCGGCCGGCCCGAACGAATATGACTCAATTCCTCTTTAAACCAGGAACTAAGCTCGGCGATTTGTTTTTCGAAATTATTTATTTCTTCCATTGCGCGGCTTGAAATTGAAGTTTCTTATTGGTGTTAAAACTCTCCATCAAAGAAATCCTTTTCAAGAATTCTTTTATTTTTTCGACGTTTTTAATTTTATTTTTATAAAGCGACATAATCTCGACTCTCGCGGCTTGGGCGTAATCATCGTCCGCGTTTTCCGAGACGACTCTCTCTGACCGGGAAAGCAATTCCTTGGCCAGAGCCGGCTTCCCGAAACATTCACGGCTTATTTCCCTGGCGCGAACCGGATCGGCCCCTTCTTCTCCAATCAGCCACCGCTCGATTTCTTCAGAAGAAATTCTTTCGAAATAAATCTTCTTGAGCCGGGAAACGAGCGTCGAAGGCAAAACTTGGGGGTTGGCGGCGATAATAATGATAATCGCGTAAATCGGCGGCTCTTCGCTTATTTTCAAAAGAGCATTCTCGGCTTGGTTAGTGAGGCGGTCGGCCCGGTCGATAATCACGGTGCGGTAATCCGCCGCGACCGGTTTGCGCCAGAGAAAAGATTGCAGCTTTCTCGCCTCTTCGATGCCGATAGAACCGGATTCCGCCGGAGATATCACGAGCGTATCGATAAGAGTCCCTTTTCCCTTTTCTAAAGACCGGGCAATTTCTTTGGCGAAAGAAAATTTGCCGACGCCCTCTTCGCCAAAAAATATATAACCGCCCGCCAACCGCTTATTCTCCAGTAAATTCGCGAACAGCTTTTTCTGTTTTTCGTGGCCGATAAGCATTAAGCGGTTTTATTGAGCAGATTCTTTTTATAAGTATTGAGATGATTCAATATTATGCCCGAGCCCTTGGCGACGCAAAGCAAGGCGTCTTCGGCCACGTAGGCCTCCACGCCGAGCAGACGGGCGAAAAAATTATCGATATTCTTCAGGTTCGCGCCGCCGCCGGAGACAATAATCCCTTTGTCCATTATGTCCGCTACCAATTCCGGCGGCGTTTCATTAAAAACATTTTGGATCGCGGAAACGATTTCTAAGAGAAACGGGTTGAGAGCGTCGGCGATTTCGTTGGAATTAACGATGATATCCTTAGGCAAACCGCTTACGAGGTCGCGGCCCCGGATTTCCTGCTCGAAGCGTCCGGTTTTCACAGGAAGAGCGGAACCGACGGCTATCTTCGCCGCTTCGGCGGTTTGCTCTCCTATCGCCAGAGAATGCTTTTTCTTGATGTAATCGATTATCGCCTGGTCGAAGCGATTGCCGGCAATACGCAAGCTGGCCCAACACACGATGCTGCCTAACGAAATCACGGCGACTTCGCTTGTTCCGCCGCCCATATTCACAATCATGTTCCCTTGGGAAGAGTTGATCGGAATGCCCGCGCCCAAAGCCGCCAAAAGCGGCTCCTTGACGATATATGCGTTTTTGGCGCCTGCTTCCACCGCGGCATTGATGACAGCTCTCCTTTCAGTCGGTGTTATTCCGGCGGGGACGGAAATGACCACGTCCGGTTTCCATAGATTAAAGTTGCCCGTGGCTCGGCCGATAAAATACTTCAGCATCGCTTTGGTAATGTAATAATCGGCGATGACGCCGTCTTTAAGCGGACGATAAGCGACAATATCGCCGGGTGTGCGTCCGATCATTTCTTTGGCTTCCCGACCGACGGCCAAAACCTTATTCTCCGGAACGCTCAACGCCACGATTGTCGGCTCGTTTATTACAAAACCGCGGCCCGGCGCATACACCACCGTGTTCGTCGTACCCAAATCGATTCCAATCTGGCGGATAAACATTATTGAAATATAATATCACAATTCCTTCAAATGTCTAAATCTTCGATTTTAATCGGTCAAAATTTTCGGACCCCGTTTGGTTATCGCGATCGTGTGTTCGAAGTGGGCGGTTAAACTGCGGTCAGCGGTCGCGAAACTGCCATCGGGACGTTCGATAACCCGCGAATCCCCCAAAGAAAACATCGGTTCCAAAGCGATTACCATTCCTTCCCGAAGAGGCGTTCCTACTCCACGTTTGCCGTAATTATAAATCATCGGGTCCTCATGCGGCCGGAAACCGACACCGTGTCCTCCCAAACCGCGGATTACCGCGAGTTTGTTTTTTCTCGCGACACGATTGATGGCGAAACCGATATCTCCGACTGTCCGACCGAGGCGCGCCGCCTTTATCCCGGCGTAAAGCGCTTCCCGAGTGGCTCTCACGAGCCGGCGGACCGCCGGAGAATTTATTTTTACCGCGACCGTCAATGCGGCATCGCTTATCATGCCTTTCCAGTCCACGCCGAGGTCGATTTTAACGAGATCGCCGTTTTTAATGACATACGGCGAAGGAATCCCGTGAACGACGACGTCATTTATGGAAGTACAGATGTTGGCCGGATACGGCCGGCGGCTGCCTTCCGGACAGTAATTAAGAAAAGCTGATTTAGCTCCGCGAAGATAAAGCTCTTTGGCGGCCAAAGAATCGAGTTCTCGCAATGAAACTCCGGCTTTGGTTTTTTTCTCCAGTATTTTCAACACGGCCGCGAGAATTTTGCCCGATTCGCGAATCATGGCGATTTCTTCCGGCTTCTTAAGAAAAACCATCCGCGTTTTTACCTCTTTAGGAAACCGGCCTTTTTAATTTCCCTGACGAGAGAACGATGCACGGTTAAGGGAGTTTTTTCTCCATCGATTTTCAATAAATGATAACCGCGTTTTCTAAGGGCGGTAAAAACAGGATAAGTCCGTTCTTTGTAGGCCCGGTAACGAACCTTGATAATCTCCGGTTTATCGTCTTTTCTTCCTCTTTTGCTATTCCTCCTTATGGATTCTTTTTCCCCGATGTTCAACCAGACAAAAACAAGGTTCTCGTCTCCTCCGAAAATCCTTTCCAAAAAATAAACGTATCCCTTATCTTCCCCTTTCCCAAAGGCCTCGTAAACCGTCCGGGGAGAACCGGTCAAAACCATTCGGGGATGAGAACGCGCGGAGGAGCGAACTATTCGTTTCATAATTTTATTGACCCAATCCGAGTCCATTAGTTTGCCGGCCAGATAAAGGACCCTTTGTCTTTTAACGTCCGGCTTGCGAATTTCTTTCGGGTTTTCAAACATACGCACAAAAGTGTTCCCGTTATCAATATGAAACAGGCCGTATCTTTTAACTAAAAGTTCGGCCTGCGTTCCCTTTCCCGCTCCCGGGGGTCCCATAATTATCAACGCGAAAGGCATATAACGATTATACACAATCAAACTTCGTATTCGCGAATTTTCAGTTCAGAATCGATTTTTTGAGCGGTTTCCAGGGCGACGGAAACGACAATCAGGAGAGCGGTGCCGCCAACAGTCAGATTGGGCTGATTAGTGATGGCTTGGGTGATAATCGGAAGAACGGCGATCAGTCCGAGAAACAACGCGCCGAACAAAGTAATGCGATTTATCACGTGAGAAAGATATTGGGCGGTTGGCTGTCCCGGCCGGATGCCGGCGACGAATCCGCCGGCGCGCTGAAGGTTTTTGGAAATCTCTTCGGGATTAAACACAATCGAGGTGTAAAAATAAGTAAAAATGAAAACTAAAATAAAATAGGCCGCGCCGTAAGCCAGGTGATTCGCCTGGAACGACTGGGCAAAATTGTTAATGCTCTGGCTAAGCGGCAAGGAAAAAGCGCTGACAATCTGACTCAATAGTTGCGGAAAAATCAGAAGAGAAATGGCGAAAATTATCGGGATAACACCGGCCTGGTTGAGACGGATAGGCAGATAAGTCGAAACACCGCCATACATCCGATTTCCCCGCACTCGCTTGGCGTAAGAAACCGGTATTTTCCTCTCGGCAGCATTGATGACGGCGACGCCGGCGATAACAGCCAGAGCAAGCAGGGCGAAAATCAAAAGAGTGTCAATTCTCATTTCCCCTTGGCTCAATTTGTCCAAAACGCCGAACGCCGATACCGGCAAGCTGCTCACGATTCCGGCAAAAATTATAAATGACACGCCGTTGCCGAGCTTTTGTTCGCCAATCAGTTCGCCGAGCCACAAAACAAGCATGGAACCGGCGGTGATGACCAAAACATTGATTAAAATTCCGGAAATAGTCATACCCGGCATCACGCCGCGGGAAGCGAGAAAACGCAGGAAACCGAAGCCCGACAAAACAGCCAGAGGCACGGTAAGAGTGCGCCCCAGACGTTCGAATTTCGCCCGGCCTTCGGCGCCTTCCTCGTAATAATATTCTTTCAACCGGGGAAAAATCATGGTCAGAAGCTGAAGAATAATGGTGGCGGTAATATACGGCCCGACACCCAGCATGGCTATTGAAAGTTTTTCCAGGGCGCCGCCGGAAACGATATTCATATAACCAAGGCCGGGAGTGTTTGCGATAAGATTGGCCAGTTGAGTATGGTCGATGCCCGGAATCGGAATCGCGGCGAACAGCCGAAAAACCACCAAAAGCCCGGCAATAATGAATATCCTTTTCCGCAAACCGGGCGTTTTGAGGATTTTGAAGAAATTAGCGAACATGGTGGCGGGATTTATTGCCGCGCAATTTAGGTAAGCGCAGAATTATGTCGCGTTCCGCCGGCCGGATTTTCCTGCCCGCGCGCGATTTTTGACCTTTTTGACCGCGTCCGGAATAGCCCCCCCTCTTTCCTCCTCGGCCGATTCTTTTTTTGTCGCGGGTTTTGTGTTCCGGTTGTAGTTCGTGAATAAGCATTGATTCGAATTTATTTTGCCGGTTTTATTTTTTTCAACGCCTCGATAGTCGCCAACGCATTGGTCAATTTATTTTTGGTCGTACCCAAGCATTTGGCGGTAATATCACTCACTCCGGCCAAAGCCAAGACGGTTCTCACCGCGCCGCCGGCGAGCAAGCCGTTTCCTTTGCGCGCGGGACGCAACAGCACCCGGGCGGCGCTGAATTTAGCCGTAACCTCGTGAGGAATGGTACCGTTTTTAATCGGAACGCGAATCATCTCTTTTTTCGCCGCGATTTTCGCCTTATCCACGGCTTGAGCGACATCGCTGCCCTTAGCCACGCCGACTCCAACCCGGCCCTTGCCGTCGCCGACAGCCACGGTGACGCGGAAGCGAAATCTCTTGCCGCCGGCGACCACCCTGGTTACGCGCCGCAAGTCCAAAACCTGCTCCTGAAATTCATCTTTTTGAGCTCTAAATGGTTTTCTTCGATTATCCATGTTGAATGCCATTTTAAATTTTTACGCCTTTCTCCCTTAGGGCCTCGACGACTCTCCGAACGCGGCCGTGATATTTGTAATGCCGCCGGTCAAAGACCATGGCAACGATTCCCTTTTTCTCGGCTTTTTCCGCGAGAACGATTCCGGCCAAGTAAGCCATTTCCGTCTTGGTCATCTTTTTTTCCGCGGTTTTGATTTCTTCAGTCGAAGAAGCGACGAGAGTACGACCGCGCTCGTCGTCGATGGCCTGAAGATAAAGGTGCTGATTGCTGCGATTCACTGTCAGGCGAGGTCGATTCGCAGTGCCGGAAATAACCGCCCGCACCCGCGCCTGCCTCCTTTTCTTCCGTAAATTTTCAAGCCTGGTTTTTTGCATTTTTTTATTTCATCAGCTCGCTGTTGAACTGGCGGCTTTCTTGCCGGCTTTACGACGTATCTTTTCATTCAAATACATTATCCCTTTGCCGAGATAAGGTTCGGGTTTTTTTACGCGCCGGATGTTAGCGGCCGTTTCACCGACCAAAAACTTATCCGGACCGGATATTTTTATGATATTTTTTTCCACGCTCACTTTGATGCCCGAGGGCAGAGCGAGTTTGACCGGATGTGAAAACCCGACATTCAACACGATAACACTTCCCTCCACGGTGGCGCGGAAACCGATTCCTTCGATTTTCAGTTCTTTCAAAAAATCCTTTTCAGAACCCAATAAGGCGTTGTTCGCCAAAGCGCGCATCGTTCCCCAATTCGCTTCGGCCTGATTAGTGTCTTCTTCGCGAGAAAAAATAACTTTGCCGCCTTCAATTTTGACCCCGACTCCTTTCAAAATAGGCACCTTCAGTTCGCCGTTTTTTCCGGAAAAGACGAGCTGTTTGTCTTCAAACGCCACTTTAACGCCTTCCGGAACTTCTATGGGTTTTTTTCCAACTCGAGACATGATTGTTATTTACCAGATTTCAAATAAAACTTCTCCGCCGATTTTCGAACGGCGGGCTTCGACGTCAGTAACGATGCCATTAGGCGTAGAAATGAAATAATTGCCATATCCTTGCTTGGAACGGCGAATACCCAAATAACCGCGATAAATTCTCCGAGATGGCTTACTGATGAGCTTTATTTCGTTGATGACTTTTTTGTCGGAACGAAATTCCATCACGATAACGCGGCGAAGACCGCGCCCTTTCTTTTGTATCGATTTAAGATAACCGGCTTTAACCAGCGCCTCGGCGACAGCCAGGTTAAGCTTGGAATAAGGAACTTTCGCCTCCGGCTTCCCGACCATCATCGCATTTTTGATTTGGGTTAAGATATTATGCATTTTACCAAGAAGATTTAGTTATCCCGGGTATCTGACCTCGGGAAGCCAACTCGCGAAAACAGATTCGGCATAAATTAAATTCGCGCAAATAACCGCGCTTGCGGCCGCAACGAAAACAACGGCTCACTTGGCGCGTTGAAAATTTGGGTTTTTTGATTGCTCGCGCAATTACCGAAGCTTTGGCCATATTATCGTTTCTTTTCCGTAATTTCTAATGGTACCCCCTTTTGACGGTAAAAATCAATCGCTTCCTCCCGATTTTTATGCTTCGGGACAAGAGTAATCTGCAAACCAAAGGAAGTTTTGGAAACTTCCGGGTCTATTTCCGGAAACACGAACTGGTCTCTGATGCCAATATTCAAATTGCCTTTCCGGTCAATATTCGAGAGCTTTATTCCGCGGAAATCTCTCACCCGGGGCAAGACCGCATTGACAAGCCGGCTCAAAAAATCCCGCATCCGCCGCCGGCGCAAAGTTACCCGCAAGCCAACGATGTCGCCTTGACGCAATTTGAATCCGGCGATGGATTTTCGCGCCCGGGTTACCCGGGGCTGTTGTCCGGCAATGAGGCCGATTTCCGAAGATATTTCAGGAAGAATTTTTTCGTCGAACTGCGCGTTGTTTTGCCGCAACCGGCCGATGCCGGAAGAAACGACTATTTTCTCCAAGTCCTGTTTTTTATGTTTGTTGATTTCGATTTTTTTCATGAATAATCGTGGATATTAAACCATCGCTTGGCATTTCTTGCAATATTTTTTCTTGGTTTTCCCGTCTATTTTCATACCCAGACGAGTCGGTTTCCGGCAATGAGTGCAGATAAAAGCGATGTTGGAAGCGGGAACCGGATGGGAAACGGTGATAATCTGTCCCTTTTCCCCTTCTCGTTTAGGCCGGATATTTTTCTTCAACTGATTGATTCCTTCCACGAGAACCTTTCCTTTTTCGGTTAAAACTTTCAAAATTTTGCCGCTTTTGCCGCGATCTTTACCTTTCAGAATATGAACAATATCCCCTTTCTTAAATTTGATCATGAAATCTAAATTATGTATTCCGACAGGGAAACGATTTTTTCGAAACCTTTTTCTTTAAGCTCGCGGGGCACGGGGCCGAAAATACGGGTGCCGAGAGGTTCTTTCTTGGGATTGATGAGAACTACGGCATTGTCGTCGAAACGAACATACAATCCTCCGCGGCGGCGCAGATTAGTTCTCGCTCTCACCACCACCGCCTTGACTATGTCTTTTTTCTTTACTGCTTTGCGGGGTTCGGCTGATTGAACCGAAGCGATAATGATGTCGCCGATTTTAGCGTACCTCTTCCGGCTTCCGCCGAGAATGCGAAAACAACGCACCTTTTTCGCTCCGGAATTGTCAGCCACGGTCACTATTGTTCTTTCTTGAATCATGCCTTTGTTATTTTACCCGCGACGACCCACTTCTTTTCTTTGGAAATCGGCTTGGTTTCTTCTATTTTCACGCGGTCGCCGACGCGATAATCGTTTTTCTCCGCATGAGCTTTGTAACGCTTGGTCACAACGAAATATTTCTGGTATTTCTTGTTCATTTTCTTCCGCGTCACGGCCACCACGACGGTTTTGGCCATACGGTCGGAAACAACCACTCCTTCCAGCGCTCTTTTGATTTTTGAAGATGATGTCATTATAAATATTTAATCTTCTTTTTCGACGAATTTCACTTTAATCGGCAATTTCGAAGCGGCGAGAACAAAAGCTCTTTTGGCTGTTACCCGGCTTACGCCATCCATTTCGAAAAGAATGCGGCCGGGACGAACCGGAAAGACATAATGATCCACCGCTCCTTTGCCTCCGCCCATAGTAACTTCCGGCGGACGCCTGGTAATCGGCTTATCCGGAAAAACCCTTATCCAAATTTTGCCCTCCCGTTTAATAAAATTGGTCAGGGTTCGGCGGGCCGCTTCGATCTGGTTGGAAGTGAGCCAAACCGATTCCTGCGCCTGCAAACCATATTGCCCGTAAGCCAGCTTAAGCCCGCGCGTTTCCGTCGTCCTCTTGCGCGAACGTCCTTTTTGCCATTTCCTGTGTTTTACTTTTTTAGGTATGAGCATGATAAAAATTATCTCTTTTCCTCTTTGGCGAACACTTCGCCTTTATTTACCCAAACTTTTATGCCGATGGTGCCGTAGGTCGTAAAAGCCGTGGCTTCGCCGTAGTCGATATCTGCCCGGATCTTAGCCAAAGGAAGGGTTCCTTTCTTCAACCATTCGGTCCGGGCGATTTCAGCGCCGTTCAGCCGGCCGCCGACCCTTATCTTCGCGCCCTTCACTTCCCGATGGCTCATTATTTCATCCAAGTGCTTTTTCATGGTTTTCCGGAATTTATATCTCCGCTCAAGATCGCCGGCGATATTCCGGGCGACCACCTGCGCCGAAACTTCGTTACGGGAAAGTTCGATTACGTTCAGGTTAAGGGGCGATTTGTCCGCGATTTTTTCCCTCTTTCGCAAATCAAACACCGCTTTGTTAATAAGGCGCGTCAAATCTTCTATCCCTTTGCCGCCGCGGCCGATAACCAAGCCGGGCTTGGCCGCCTTGATGTTAATCCGGCAAACATTTCGCAATCTTTCTATTTCCACCGAAGCAATACCGGCGTCTTTGAGTTTCTTATCGACGATTTTACGGATAGTTTCGTCTTCCTGCAAAAAATAGCGGCGCGCTTTGGTGTCCGCAAACCAGCGCGACTGCCAATTGCGCAGATTGCCCAAGCGAAAAGAAATAGGATTTATTTTTTGAGCCATGATTAGTTAGAAATGGTTTTGCGGCGGAAAGTCCGTTTGAAGAAACCCGGCTTTTCGGTTTTCTCCGGTTTTATTTCCACGGTCCTGTTTTTCTTGCTTTCCGACCGTTCGCTTTTTTTAATTTTTGAAACTTTTTTCTTGCTCTTTTTAACAACGATGCCGCTGTAAGAAAATTTCGATTTCTTCTTCGGACCGGTCGAGAGCTCCATAAAAAGATGGGAGCGCTGTTTATGGAGGGGGGTGGCGCGTCCCTGAGCGCGCGGCAGCCACCTTTTAAGCCGCATGCCTTTATCAGCGCGGATATTGCTTACGAAAAGATTATCCGCCGTTTGTCCGGCGTTTTTCGCGTTGGCCACGGCGCTGCGGAGAAGCTTCAAAATCGGTTGAGCCGCTCTTTCCCGATGCACCAGAAGTTCGGCTTCCGCATCCGCCACGGTCATACCGACAAGGACGCTGGCGGCAAGACGCACTTTGCGCGGAGTAATATCAAGATTGGAAATTTTTACCACGAATTTTTCCATAATAATCAGCCGGCTGTTTTATTTGGTTTTCACCGGAGCGGCCGGCGCGGCTTGCGACTTTTGCTCCAATTCTTTCTGCATTTTGCCGCCATGGCGGACGAACTTGCGCGTCGGCGAAAATTCACCCAAACGGTGGCCAATCATTTCTTCCGTTACCCTGACGGTAATGAAATCCTTCCCGTTATGCACGGCGAAAGAGAACCCTACCATTTCGGGCGAAATTTCACTATTTCTCGCCCAGGTTTTTATCATTGTTCCCGGAGCGGCCAGTCCTATTTTTTTCTGTAATTTTGGATCCAGATACGGACCTTTTCGAGAGCTTCTGGTCATATTATTTTTTCCCTCTTCGTTTAACGATCAAAGCGTTCGACCATTTTTTCTTGGGCCGCGTCTTGCGTCCGCCGGTTATCTTTCCCCAAATGGTTTTGGGCTTGCGGGTTCCGCGCGGCTGACGACCCTCTCCTCCGCCGTACGGATGGTCAACCGGATTCATCGCCGAGCCGCGCACAGTCGGGCGAATGCCCATTCTCCGCGCACGACCCGCGTTGCCGATATTCACCAAACCCCAGTCCTCATTGGAAACTTTACCGATAGTCGCAAAATTATTCCATAAAATTTTACGCACTTCACCGGAAGACATCTTCACGTGAGTATAGCCATTCTCATGCGCCAGCACCTCGCCGTAAGAGCCGGCGGAACGGGCGATTCGTCCTCCGGCACCGGGATTAAGTTCGACATTATAAACGCTGTAACCAACGAGAATGTTTTTCAACATCATGCGATTTCCCGGCTGAAACGGAGCGACTTCGGCGACGACCACTTCGGCGCCGACCCCGATATTCTGCGGGGCTAAAACGTATCGTCTCTCTCCGTCGCGATAAACCAGCTTCATAATGAAAGCGGTGCGATAAGGGTCATATTCCAAGGTTTCCACCCGGGCGGGAACGTTAATCTTATCGGCCTGATTGAAATCAACGGATCGATAAGTTTTCTTCACTCCCCCGCCCTGATGCCGCATCGTGATGCGGCCCTGATTGTTCCGGCCGCTATGCGCTTTAAGTTTTCGCGTCAGGCGCTTCTCCGGCGCGACTTTGGATAAAATACCGTAATCCGGCATAGTCATCTTTCTTCTTGATGGAGTTGTGGGTTTGTAGGTTTTCATTTTTTCTTTTCCTCCGGTTTCGCGATTTCAATCGCCTGCCCGGATTTAAGAGTAAAAATCGCTTTTTTGATTTTTTCTCCCAAAATAATATTTATATGCAGGGCGTCAACCTTGTAATCTCTTTTCAATTCTTTTTTCAATTCGCTTTTGTTGGCGTTTCTATCAACAATGGCGACGTATTTGCCGAGAGGCGCCATCAATTGCGCCTTTTCGCTTATGTATATGCTTTTAATCAATTTATTTGGCATGGCGATAAGTGGTTTCGAATAACGGAATCGCCTCTTTTTCGATAAGGATTTGTTTATACAACAGGATGTCCCGGATATTCAACGTTCGCGGGTCCAAGGCGCTTACCTTGGGCAGATTATTCGTAGCGCGATAAATATTCTTATTAGTTATCGCCGGAATAATGAGTATGTCGGGAGCGCGACCCGAAAAACGCTTTAACATTTCGAAAACAGATTTTGTCTTGGGTTCTTTAATCTCAAAACTATCCACGAATCTAATTTCTCCTTCTTTCAAGCGGCGGGATAAAGCGGAAAAGGTAGCCGCTTGCTTCATCTTCTTGTTGATTTTCACGGAATAATCCCTTTCCTTGGTCGGACCATGCGCCACGCCGCCGCCAACCCAGATGGGCGAACGGATGGAACCTTGGCGCGAGCGGCCGGTATGTTTTTGCTTCCACGGCTTTCTTCCGCCGCCGCTTACTTCGGCGCGGTTTTTAACGTGAGCTAAATTTTTACGGGAATTTTTTTCTTGGGCAACCAAGGCCTGGTGGACCAAATCGGGATTCCATTTACGGCCGAAAATACGCTCGGGCACTTCCACCTTACCAATCACTTCGGCTAAATTATTGAATAAATCGACAACCATTTTTTCGGTTCAATCCAATATTACGAGTAAAAAATCCTTACTTGACTGCCTCGCGTACCCGGCAAAGGACCTTTTAACGACAATAATCCCCGTTCTTTATCCCAATTGACGATCGGGATATTTTTGATTGTTTTCCGGTCATTGCCCATGCGTCCGGCCATCCGGCGTCCGGGTATCACCCTTTGAGGAGCAGTCGGACCGATGGAACCGGGAGCGCGGAGACAATTCTTCTGTCCGTGCGTTTTCGGACCGCCGTGAAAACCATGCCTTTTCACGACGCCCTGAAATCCCCGACCCTTGGTTTTTCCGACAATTTTAACTTCTTTTCCGGCCTCGAAATCGATATTGCTTTCTTTAATCTTCACTAAAGTCACCGGTATCGCGTCATCGCCGGAGAAAAAATGGCTCATAGCCAATTTCTTGCCTAAGATAATTTTTGCTTCTTTTGTTTCCATTTCTTCTGACTCCAATCATAAAAAATAACCGGGATAATCGCGGTTATTTCTTATCTTTCATACAAACTATCCGCGTGGGTCTATATTAAACCATTTTTATTTCGATGTCCACCCCTGCGGGAAGATTGATGTCGCTTAAGGAATCAATCAGTTTCTGGTCGGGATTCATTATGTCAATCAGCCGTTTATGGATGCGCATTTCGAACTGTTCCCGCGAATTTTTATGGACAAAGGTCGAACGATTAACCGTATATTTCTTGATTTCGGTCGGCAGGGGTATCGGACCGACAAACTGCGAATCCATACGGCCCAATACCTCCAAAATCTGCCGGCACGAATTATCGGCAAGTTTCTGATCGTACGATTTAATTCTCAACCTTAACTTGTCCAACTTGGGTTTACTTTATGATTTTGGTAACGACGCCGGCGCCAACCGTTTTTCCTCCTTCACGAATGGCAAATCTTTGCTGTTCTTCCATCGCTACCGGCGAAATAAGCTTGACTACCACTTTAACCGTGTCACCGGGCATAGCCATTTCCGTCCCGGCCGGAAGGATAATCTCGCCAGTCACGTCCGTGGTGCGGAAATAAAACTGGGGTTTGTATCCGGCGAATACCGGCGTGTGCCGTCCGCCCTCTTCTTTGTTAAGAAGAAGTATTTCGGCGTCAAATTCCGTATGCGGCGTAACGCTGCCGGGCTTGGAAACGACCTGTCCGCGCTCAACATCCTCTTTCTTGGTGCCGCGGAGAAGAATACCGACATTATCTCCGGCTTGGCCTTCATCAAGCAATTTATTGAACATTTCGATTCCGGTAACTACGGTCTTCTGGGTGGGCCTCAAACCGACAATTTCAACTTCTTCATTGATCTTGACCTTTCCGCGTTCGATGCGTCCGGTAATTACGGTTCCCCGACCCTCGATGGAGAAAATATCTTCAATCGGCATCAGGAAAGGTTTTTCCACGTCGCGAACCGGAGTCGGAATGTATTCGTCAAGATATTTAATCAGTTCTTTAATCGGTCCCGCAGCCGGGTCGTCGGCGGAAGTCACCTCGAGCGCCTTCAGGGCCGAACCGCGAATCACCGGGGTTTCGTTTCCGGGGAAATTGTATTTGGAAAGAAGTTCTCTCACTTCCGCTTCCACCAGATTGACCAATTCGGGGTCATCCACCATGTCCACTTTATTCAAGAAAACGACGATGGAGGGGACACCCACCTGACGAGCCAAAAGGATGTGTTCGCGGGTCTGCGGCATGGGGCCGTCGGTGGCGGCAACAACCAAAATAGCGCCGTCCATCTGAGCCGCGCCGGTAATCATGTTTTTGATGTAATCGGCGTGTCCCGGCGCGTCAATGTGGGCGTAATGCCTTTTCTCCGATTCATATTCGGAATGATGCAGGGAGATCGTAATTCCGCGCGCCTTTTCTTCCGGCGCGTTATCGATCTGTTCAACCGTTTCTTCCTTCTTCGTCAAACCCATAAGATGCAATACATGGGTGATGGCGGCGGTCAGAGTCGTCTTGCCGTGGTCGACGTGGCCGATCGTGCCGACATTCACGTGAGGCTTTGACCTTTCAAATTTTTCTTTCTCTGCCATTATTGTGTGTTTTTTTATTTTTGCGACCTTAAGATTTTAAGATGCGAAGCTGTTACTGTCAACTTTTTATCCTATTTTCTGCCTTCGATAATGGCGGCTTCCAAACTTTTCGGCGCGTATTCGTAATGGCTGAATTCCATAGTGAACGCTCCCCGACCCTGCGTGATCGAACGAAGATTCGTCACGTAGCCGAACATCTCCGAGAGCGGGATGGTCGAGTCAATCACTTTGATGCCGGCGCGGTCGTTCATCGCTTCGATTTTTCCTCGTTTCGAAGAAAGGTCGCCGGTGACGTCGCCCAAAAAGTCGGCCGGGATGATTACTTGAACCTTCATTATCGGCTCGAGAATAACCGGCTTGGCGCGCTTCGTCGCTTCTTGCAAAGCCATCGAGGCGGCAATTTTAAAAGCCGCTTCCGAGGAATCAACCTCGTGGAAAGAACCGTCGTACAAAGCGACTTCCATGTCGGTCAACGGATAACCGGCGACGGCTCCTTTCGTCATCGCTTCCCGGACGCCTTTTTCCACCGCCGAAATATATTCCCGCGGAATGACGCCTCCCTTAATCGCGTCGACGAATAAAAACCCCTTGCCCCTTTCCTGCGGAGTTACCCTTAGCCAAACGTGGCCGTACTGGCCGCGGCCGCCGGATTGACGGATATATTTTCCTTCGGCCTCGGATGAAGATTGGATGGTTTCTTTGTAAGCCACCTGCGGCCGGCCGACTCCAGCTTCGACGGAAAATTCCCGGCGCATGCGCTCCACCAACACTTCCAAATGCAACTCGCCCATGCCGGCGATTATCGTATCCCCGGTTTCCGGGTCACCGGAAACGCGAAAGGTCGGGTCTTCTTCCGACAACCGGTGCAAAGCCATTCCCATTTTCTCCTGGTCGGCTTTGGTCTTCGGAGAAATTCTCTGGGAAATAACCGGCTCCGGAAAAGTGATTTTTTCAAGGACAATCGGATTATCGATGTCGCAAAGAGTGTTTCCGGTGGTCGTATTCTTCATCCCCACCAACGCGCCGATGTCTCCGGTGTACATTTCTTCCACTTCTTCGCGCTCGTTGGCGTGCATGCGCAAAATCCGGCCGGCTCTCTCTTGGTTTTCCTTGGAAGAGTTCAAAACGTAGCTTCCCTTGACGAGCTTCCCGCTGTAAACCCGGAAATAAGTGAGGGTACCTACGAACGGGTCGGCGGCAATTTTAAATGCCAGAGCGCAAAATGATTCCTCATCGGACGGCTCACGCGAAAGCTCTCCTCCTGTTTTCAAATCGATTCCCTTGACCGGAGGAAGGTCGCTCGGCGAAGGCAGATAATCGACGACCGCGTCGAGAACCAGCTGAACGCCTTTATTTTTCAGCGCGGAACCGCAGAAAACCGGCACGATATCATTGGCAAGAACCGCCCGGCGCAAAGTTTTTTTCAAATCGCCGACCGGGATCTCCTGGCCGTTTAAATAATTAGAAAGAAGCATTTCGTCATTTTCGACGATTTTTTCCACCATTTTCGCCCGCGCTGTTTTCGCGGCTTCTTTCATGTCTTCCGGAATCTCTTCCTCGATTACCCGCTCGCCGTGCTCGCCATCGAAACGATAGGCCTTCATCAACATCAAATCGATTACTCCCCGAAAAGCCGCCTCGCTACCGATGGGCAGCTGGACGGGTATCGCGTTGGGCGTAAGACGCTCGCGGATGGACTGCAGACTATTCTCGAAACTCGCGCCCATCCTATCCATCTTATTGATAAAGCAAATACGCGGCACTTTATACTCATCGGCGTATCGCCAGTTGGTTTCAGATTGGGGTTCCACGCCGGAAACGCCGTCAAACACGACTACGGCGCCGTCCAGAACGCGCAAAGACCGCTTCACCTCCACGGTGAAATCAATATGTCCCGGCGTATCGATCAAATTTATCCGATGTTCTCCGGATTTTTCTCCCTTCAAATAAGTCGGCACCCAAAAACAAGTGGTCGCCGCCGAAGTGATGGTAATTCCCCGTTCGCGCTCCTGTTCCATCCAATCCATAACCGCCAAACCCTCGTGAACCTCGCCGATTTTGTGGGAAATACCGGTATAAAAAAGGACGCGCTCGGAGACGGTGGTCTTGCCCGCGTCGATGTGAGCGATAATCCCTATGTCTCTTACTTTTTCAATCGGGTATTTTCTGGGCATATCAAAAGAACCGGATTACCAGGAAAAATGAGCAAAGGCGCGATTGGCTTCGGCCATGCGGTGAATATCCTGCTTTTTCTTTATCGCTGAACCCTCGTTTTTCGATGCCACCAGAAATTCTTCAGCTAATTTTTTGGCCATCCCTTGGCCTTTCTTGCTATTCGCGGCCGCGATAAGCCAGCGACAAGCCAGCATGAATTTTCTTTCCGGCCGGACTTCCCGCGGCACCTGATAGTTCGCTCCACCCACGCGGCGAGAAACCACCTCAATCATCGGCGAGGCGTTTTCGACGGCTTTTTCGAAAATTTCAACCGGATCGTTTCCCTTTTCTTTCAAAATATCGAGAGCGCCGTAAAGACATTTTTCCGCGGCATTCTTTTTCCCGTCAGCGGTCAAATAATTGATAAAACGACCAATGGCGATGCGGCCGTATTTTACGTCAGGCGAATGTTCTCTTTTATAGCTTCTTTTTCTTCTCATGGTTGGTTTGATTAGGCCGTGGCCGCCTTTGCTCTTTTCGCGCCGTATTTGCTCCGCTGTTGCTTGCGGTTAGAAACTCCAGCCGTATCAAGACGGCCGCGGACAATATGATATCGCACCCCGGGCAAATCTTTAACGCGGCCTCCCCGAAGCATGACTACGGAGTGTTCCTGCAAATTATGGCCTTCGCCGGGAATGTAAGCGGTTACTTCCATACCATTGGTCAAACGGACGCGGGCCACCTTCCGCAAAGCGGAATTCGGTTTTTTAGGCGTAGTGGTGAAAACCCTAAGGCAGACCCCCCTCTTGAAAGGCGAACCGGAAAAAACCGGACGATTTTGGAGAACGTTAAAATAACGCCCCAGCGCCGGCGTTTTTTCTTTCTTTCGGATAACTTTCCTGCCTTTTTTAAGCAGTTGGTTTATCGTCGGCATAAAAGTTAATATACCAGCAAAGTTTTCACGATGTCAATATATTTTAGATGGAAAATCATTAAAGTGATTGAAGCACCGGGCCGATAATAATCCTAAGCAATCCGTTGGTAAGCGGCGACAAAATCAAGCCGGCGATAAGAAACGCCAAAATCAAACCGAATAATCCCCTCGATTCTAAAAAACGGGAGACGGCGAACCGACGGGAAGACACTAATCCCGCCAGGACTTTTGAGCCGTCGAGCGGAGGAAGAGGCAAAAGATTAAACAAGGCAAGAAATATATTAACGCGGACGACGAACAAGAGCAGACCGAAGAAAATGCTTAGTCCGCCGGAAAGGGCGAAAAATCTCAAGAATAAACCGAGCAAGAGAGCGATGCCGAAATTAGCCAATGGCCCGGCTAAAGCCACTTTCATAACTCCGCGCTTTTTATCGGACAAAGCAAAAGGATTGAACGGCACCGGCTTGGCCCAGCCGATAAACGCGCCCGAACCGGAAAGAGACAAAAAAGGCACGATTACCGTTCCAAGAAGGTCAAGGTGCGCCAAAGGATTCAGAGTCAGCCGCCCCGCCCTCTTCGCGGTATCGTCGCCCAATTCGTAAGCCATCCAGCCGTGGGCGTACTCATGAAAAACCGCCGAAATGACAATAACGATATAAATGAATAATTTTACGTAGATTTCTTCCATCAAATGATATTAAGAGTAAAGCAAAACAGGTTTTTTACAATTCTCCTTTACTTTTTCTTCCGATTTTCATAATATTATCTTTATGCGAAAATGTGAAATCTGCGGCAAAGGATCGATTCTGCGCGCCGGCCGAAAAAAACTGCGCGGGAAATACAATCCCACGCCGATGACAAGAAAATATCCCAACCTCCAGGGCTTTAAAACGGCCGCGGGTAAAAAAGTTTCAGCTTGTACCAAGTGCATCCGGCTTTCCGCGAAGAAAGCGACGGCTTAGCGAACCACAGTTCTTTCCCGGGCTGTAGTATAACGGCAGTATTTACCCTTGGGGTGGGTAAGACCCGGGTTCAATTCCCGGCAGCCCGATAAATATGAAAAAACTAACTTCCTCAAAATTATGATCCATACTCATCAAATCAAAACTTGGTCCAGTTTTATTTCTACATTTTTCATCTTCCTGACCTAGGAGGCAGGCTTTGATGTCCAAAGCCTCGAAACCTGCCCTACTGGGGCAGGTTTTTATAGTTCTTTCACAATCCGCTAAGGAGGGATAGAAGATGGAATATCGAGCTGTCAGAAACCGTTGCGCGATTATCCTTGATTCCCTGCATTTGCCGATCTCACGAGAAAAAGCCTTAACCATACTGAGTCATAAAGGTTTTTCCGTAGTAAACGTGGACATGGTGACGCTCGCTCGACAATGCATTGGGACGGTAAAATATCACCGCGGTGCGCGTTCTTCTGAAGCTCCAGCGATTGTCGATTGCTCCAGCTTCATAAAGTGGCTGTATGCAAAGCGCGGTATCTGGCTGCCGAGAAGGTCAGTCCAGCAACGCGAACTGGGAGAACCAGTTTGTCGCGACGAAATTATCGCGGACGACGTTGTATTCGTTTCGGGTCGGATTAACTACTACCATGACGACCCTGCGAATGGCGTCGGGCATGTCGGTCTCGCCACCGACGAGGAAACTGTAATACATGCCGCCAGCGAGAGAACCGGCGTAATAGAAAGTCCACTCGACAAGTTCATCGGTATGACCAAGTTTCGAGGCGCGAGACGCTACCTCCCGAAAGGAATAGAGGTTCTCACGCTCGAAACGACTGGTCAAGATGTAGAAACTGCGGACGATCTCAGGTGGATCGTTCTGCAGTCGCTCTCCAAAGGGTAATGCGAGGGCAACCAAACGGTTGCCCTCTTTCTTTTATTTTTTGCATTTCCTAGTTCAGGATATTAGAATAATAAGAATGGAGATTTTCACTGTTAAATCGCAGGAGTTCGAAGGATTAAGAAGGGATTTCACCCCTTTCGAATCTTTCACTGATTTATTGTCATTCTTTCGAAAAATTTTCCGAGCTGACCCTGCCTTTGAGAACAGAGAATACAGCGAGAAAAATCCGAACCGGCGTCAAATTATCCTATATGCGACTCTTGCAACTCCCGATGGAATTTTAACCTATAGAAGACAAGGGGCGGAGAAAAAACTGACAGGCAAGATATCTATAGGAATCGGGGGGCATATCGAACCCGAAGATTTAACCAAAAACACCTTCGGCCTCAAGTCATCTTTATTGCGTGAGATGACGGAAGAATTAGAGATTAGTGACGAAAAAACGGGAGATAAAATATTATTTTATGACGAAAAGGGAAATATAGATCAGAAAAGAATCAGAGAATATTTCAAGATAATACCGCTAGGCGTCATTAAAGATGACTCCAATGAAGTCGGAAAAGTTCATCTGGGAATTTCATGTCTCCTTATTTTTAAAAAACCCGCCAAAGTTCGACTGCAAGAAGAAGGAACCGATCTGAAAATTGAAACAATTGGAAATCTTAAAAAATCGGCGAGAGATCCAGAATCAGAACTTGAAGGATGGGCAAAAATAGTTATACCTCATATTCCGTCTGATTAATTTACTGATTCAAAAATAACCTTGGGACAATCCGCCATAAAATGTTCATAGATCCTCTTGTATAATAATACGATCGTTGAATTATACAAGATTCTTAATAGAAAATACGGAGAGTCCGGTAGCGGCCGTATTGGTCGCGAAGAAATTCGTATTTTTTCCAATTATTCTTTTTAAGCAAGGACTCGATAACTTTTTTCTGGCCGTAGCCAAACTCCATCCATATCTCGCCGCAAGGGTTAAGCCGCGGCCGTGCGTCTTTTAGAAACCGGCGGATTATCGCCAACCCGTTACCTGCGGAAAAAACCGCGCTTCTTGGTTCGAATTTTTTCACCTCTTCCGTGATAAAATCCGTCCGACCGACATAAGGTGGATTAGCCAGAATAAAGTCGTATTTGTGTTTTGCTCTTTCGAAAATATCCGAACAAACGACGCGATATCTCTTTGGGTTAATTCGGTTCTTGCGGAGGTTTATTTTTATCTGTTTTATAAATTTGGGATTTTTCTCGATAAAATCAACTTTGGTATTTTTCGCGTTCTTCAAAACCGCGAGGCCGATACAGCCGGAACCGCTGAATATATCGGCAACCGCAACTTTCTTTTTGCGTTTTTTGATTTCGGAAATCGCCTTTTCCGCCCAGTATTCGGTTTCCGGCCGGGGAATAAACGGATGCCGGCTTAAATCTATCCGGCAATTCAAAAATGGTTTCCAACCGATAATATAATCAATTGGCTCGCCTTTTTTCAGCCGGATAATATCCTTGCCTAATTTATCGTTAATTGTACCGGAATATTTGTCACGAATCAGCCAACCAATCTGTTTTTTCAATTCTTTTTCTCTCATAAACAGAGATGACTTTTCGACTACGCTCAAGGTCTGCCTTTGAAGCAAAGACAGACAAAAAAATCCCGCCCCTTGTAAGATTCCCGGCAATTAAGCACAGTGGGCAACCCCAGCTTTAATCCGCAGATCGAAGCAATATCGGCCGCCCTATGGAATCAAAAGATCCGGAATCTTCTCGGGACGGGACATATTTATTATAAAGCAAGGGAAAATAAATAAAAAGGAAGGGGGAGGCGAAGAAAATGAGAAAAACGAGGCGGTGAGCCGGACAAGGATCAGCCCGGCTCACCGCCTCGCGAAATGCCTACTCTCCTAGGAAGGAGATAGGCATGGAGGAGAAGTCTCTGGACACTTCTCGAAGCCCGGACACTCCCCTCCCTCGCAAGGAAGCTTCTTTTCTTCCTCCATCTCTATTCACCTCCTTCTTGGAAAGACCTTATTTAGGGCAAAGACGCCCTAACCAAAACCCGCCTCCATATTCGAAGGCGGGTTTTGGTTAAAGCGTCGGATAAGTCAACTATCGCCGATGCGCAAAACCGCCTTCTCTCCGAAAGGTTAAAACTGATGAGATAAGAATATTTTTACGCTTGTTAATCATAGGAAGTTAAAACATCGCGTCTTCCTCGGCTCGGCGATAGGAATTAATTTCTTTTTTAGAAAACCAGATTTTCATTTCATTTTTTGCCTCGCCCGAATTGCCGGAAGCGTGAACTAGATTGTGAATCGCCCGTTTGCCCAAATTTCCCAAAATTGCCGAATCCACCGAATAATCCCCTCTTATCGTGCCCATTTCCGCTTTGGACGGCAAGGTATTACCGACAATTTTCCGCACCATATCAATGGAATGAATGCCTTCGATAACCATAGCCACGACCGGGCCCGAGGTCCAGTAGTCAAAAAGCCAGTTTCTTACCATCCGGCCGACTTTCTCCGGATTATCAGTGCCGATGAATTTCTTGGCGTCCAAATTGTAATTGGCGTAATCCGACAAACTTTTCTGCCCGATAAGCCGGAGCCATTCCACACTCTTCGGCAGATGCTCTTCAATAAGTTTTTTATTGGCCTGAATCATTTTCAAAGCAATAACCTTCAAACCCCGCTGCTCCACGCGCTTGATAATTTCGCCGACTAATCCCCTTTTCACTCCATCCGGCTTAACAATCAAAACAGTCCTTTCGCCTTTCGTTTTAATCATGGTCATTTAATTATTTTTATTTTCAACTCTTTAAGCTGTCCCTCTCTGGCTTCGGCCGGAGCACCGGTCATCAGATCCCGGCCATCGCCGGTTTTTGGAAACGCGATGACCTCGCGGATATTGGGTTCATTTTGCATCAGCATCACGAATCTATCAATACCCGGAGCCATGCCGCCGTGCGGCGGCACCCCGTATCTGAATGCCTCAAGCATGTGGCCGAATTTGGCCTGAATATCCTCCGGCGAATTACCCATCGCCTCAAAAACCGCGGAAAGCAATTCCGGATCATGGATGCGGATAGAGCCGCCGCCGATCTCGCAACCGTTCAACACGAAATCATATTGTTTGGCTCGCATCTCGGCCGGATTTTTTTTGAATATTCCCCAGAATTCCTCGGGATTTTCCACCCGCGGTTGGGTGAAAGGATGATGCACCGCGTCCCATCTCTTTTCCTCCTTTTTCCATTCAAACATAGGAAAATCAACCACGAAAAGAAAAGCCAGCTCGTCCGGGTCGTTTTTATCCTCCCGGATATCAGGTTTGTCGCTTCCATATTTTTCCATCGCTTCCTCATACGTCATCCGGGGAATCCGGCCGTCCAGACCGAGTTTTATCTTTTTCCGGGGATAAAGTTCACGCACCAGACCGAGGTAAAGATTTTCCACCAAGCCAATAATTTCATCCTCATCGACAAAACTCATTTCGAAATCAAGCTGGGTGAATTCCGGCTGGCGGTCGCCGCGCGGGTCTTCATCACGGAGACAACGGGCAATTTGGAAATAACGCTCGAAGCCGGCCACCATCAAAAGCTGTTTGTACTGCTGGGGCGATTGCGGCAAAGCGTAAAAATTTCCCGGATGCAGACGACTCGGCACCAGATAATCGCGCGCTCCTTCCGGCGTGGAACGGCCGAGCAGAGGCGTTTCGATTTCAATAAATCCTTGTTCGACTAAAAAGTCCCTCATATATTTAATAATTTTGTGTCGTTGTCGAAGATTATCCGTTAATCTTTCCCGCCGCAAATCAAGATAACGGTAACGCATCCGGACGTCTTCGCTTATCTCCCGGCCGTCGGTATCAACGGCGATAGGCGGCGTTTCCGCCTCGGAGATCGCGTTTAACTCGTCAACCAACACCTCGATTTTGCCTGTCGGGATTTTTTCGTTGACCATGGCGGTTGGCCGTTCGTTAACCTTGCCTTTTACGGCGATAACCCATTCGGCCCGCAAGCGGGAAGCGGTTTCATAAGCCGCGGATGATGGAATAAAAACAAGTTGGATCAGGCCGGAACGGTCGCGTAAATCGATAAAAATTATTTTACCGTGGTCGCGGCGGCCGCGGACCCAGCCATTTAATTCGACTTCTTCCCCTATTTTGCCAATTGCCTCTTCAACCAAAATACGCATTGAAAAAGTATATCATTTTATTTTAACCGCTGTCATCCTGTCTCCGGATAAAGAAACTTTTATCGTTCCGTCGCGGTCGGTGCGAAAATATCTGACACCGTTTCTTTCAAGCGCGCCTACGACCGCCTCCGCCGGATGCCCATAACTATTATCGCCGACTTCGATTATCGCCAAAGAAGGAGACATTGTTTTAAGCAACGATTCGTTCAATCCGAATTTCGAGCCATGATGGGGAATTTTCAATATGTCCACGTCTAAATTGATTCCTTTTGCCAATTCAGACAACGTCGCGATTTGACAGTCGGCGGCAAAAAGAACCTTTGCTCCGGATGACTCAAAAATCATAATCAGAGAATCGTCTCCCTTACCGGGGGCTTCCGCGGCGTCCAGAGAATGGATGAATTCTATTTTCGCCAGGCCGACGCTCACGCGGTCTCCCGCGGAAACCATTCGGGAACTTATCCTGAATTCTTCAAGCTTGTTCTCCAATTCCTCAAAAGCGGCGGACTCGTTGACTGCCGCGCCGCGCAAAAAAACGCCAAATTCATAATAATCCAGAATATTAATCAGTCCGGCATAATGGTCGTAATCCGGATGTGTAAGCACGACAAGGTCGATATATCTCCTGTTCGAAGGCAAAATTTTCTCCAGTTCATAAATAACTTCTTTCGACGGACCTCCATCAACGAGAATAGTGACGCCATTTTTCAGAAAGATAAGCTCGCTGTCCCCCTGGCCGACATTCAAAAAATAAACAGCGTCGTTTTTATCCCATCCGATTATTCCGGACCAGACGACGATGTTAAAAAACGCGAGCAAAAAAATTAACGATATTGATTTCATATTTTAAGAGCAAATCGAGCGGCAAACCGACCAGCCGGCCGAGTCCCGCTCCGATAAAACCGGATACCGAAGTAAGAAAGGACAGAGACATCGTCACCGGCACCATTTCCAGAATCATGACATTGGGCAAAATTGAAAACCAGCTCATCCGGCCGAAACGTAGGAACAACAGAGGCAAAACCGCGAGTTGGGCCGAAGCGGTGGTCAAAGCATTGTCACGCCAACTGCCCAATTTCGGCTGTCCGCCGATTTTAGATTGGAGAAAGGGCTTAAGATAAAGAATGCCGAGAAAAGCCAGAAAAGACAGTTGAAATCCGGTGTCGAACACCAACAACCGCGGATTGATGAAGATCATGACCGCGGCGGTAATACTGACGGAATTGCGCGGACTATAAATCCGACTCAAGCGACGCGACAGCCCCATGAGTCCGGC
Organism: uncultured Candidatus Saccharibacteria bacterium; assembly: GCA_964348915.1. GTDB lineage: Bacteria > Patescibacteriota > Minisyncoccia > UBA6257 > Colwellbacteraceae > CAYGEM01. Next base: position 50,192 of record CAYGEM010000001.1, read on the forward strand.
CATTATCGCGGCGCGAACCGCCGACGGATTCACGCCGGTCATAACGACAAAAACGATGACACTGAATATGGCCAAGAAAAAACTTTTCCGTTTTTCTCCAATGCGCGAAAACAACATTTCCAAAGCGGAAAAAATTATCAAAATGTTGTAACCGGATAAACTGACTAAATGAATCGTCCCGGTTTCGATAAGAGCGTCGCTGAATTTTTTACTAAATTCCCGCTCGCCGAAAATAAGGCCGGCGGCGAGATTGGCCGAAGAAGGAGGCAATGCCCGGTTAAGATTCCCCACCATTTTGTCTTTTAGTCGGGAGAGGAAAACGCGCCAGTCCCGCGCTTCGGCGATAATAGAAATTTCCGGAAAATAAATTGTCGCCGAGCCGTTTTTTATCCGTATTTCTCCGCAAAAATTAATTTTCTCGCCGTAGTCGTAAACCGGATGCGACCGCGTATAAACTTTCACCTCACCGGAATAAGGCCGGCTAAGAGCGACTAAGAAGACCTGCCGGCCGGACTTCTCCATGGACTCGGAGGCGATTCTTCCTTCGCGACACTGATTGCTTTTATCCGGAAAATTATTTCCCCATCCGGCCATAAAATGAAAATGAAAAGAGCCGAAGAAAACAAAAAAGATGAGTCCGGCAAGAATAAAAAACTTTCCCTTTTTTCTTAAGATTGCCGATAAAATTAACACAGAAGAAACCAAAACAACACCGAAGAGAACTACTCTCCCCGAAACGCCCGCGCTCGATAACGCGACGCCTGAAAGAAAAGCGATTGCCGCGACGAAAGCGGCATCAGCCGGTTTCACTCTTTAAATTTTACCAGAAATCAGCCAGCGATGACTCCGCCTCCCAATAATTCTCCCCAGCGACTGTAAAAAACCGCGGATTGTCCTTCGGCGACAAATCTCTGAGGTTTTCGCAGATGGAGCTTTCCCTCGCTTTTCTCCCCTAATTCCAGCTTGGCGCGAAAAAGCGGCTGGCGATAACGCACGCGGCAAAAAACATCAAGGCCGGCCGGATTCGACCCGATTGGCCGGGTAAAATTTATTTCACGGAGCTTAATTTCTTTCCGAAAAAGAGCCGGATCATCCCCTCCTTCGGCGACAATCAAAACATTATTCCCGACATCTTTAGCCGCGACATAATACGGTCCTTTTTCTTCGCGTCCGGAGCCGGTGTTTTTTTTGGGGGAAAAATCAAAATGCCGTTGGCCGATAGTATAAAACCAAACTCCGTGATGTTCGCCGACTTTTTCGCCGTCTACCGTAACGACCGATCCGGTTTTTTCCGGAATATATTTTTTCAAGAAATCGAAAAGTTTGATCTTCCCCAGAAAACAAATACCTTGGGAATCTTTCTTCTCGGCATTGGCCAAACCGACTTTTCGAGCGATGGCCCGCACGGTTTTTTTACGCAAGTTACCGACCGGAAAAAGACATCGGGACAATTCTTTCTGGTTAAGCTTCCACAAAAAATATGTCTGGTCCTTATTCCGGTCGCGTCCTTGAAAAATCCTTGTCTCTCCGTCCGCGCGTTTTTTCAGGCGCGCGTAATGACCGGTGGCGATAAAATCCGCTCCGGCAGCAAGCGCTTTTTCCAGAAAAATGCCGAATTTTATTTCTTTATTGCACATTACGTCCGGATTCGGCGTAAGTCCGGCACGATAGCCGGAGACCATGTAATCCACGACCCTTCTCTTATATTCGCCGCTGAAATCCCAGACGTAAAAAGGCCGGCCGATTTTTTCCGCGGCCCGCCGGGCATCTTCGGCATCTTGCTCAGAACATCCGTCAAGGTTGTAACACCGCATAAAAACACCGACTACATCGTAGTTCTGTTTTTTCAGCAAATAGGCGGAAACACTCGAGTCCACCCCCCCAGACATTCCGGCGAAGACCTTTTTCCTTCCCCGTAGCAAACTGGTGTGGGGTTGTTTTGATTCGGTTTGCATATATTTACCTGCTTGTGGACAACTTTCCTTGCCTTATGCTACAATGTAATTGATCGTAAGATCACTAATTTTAATGCTTAGGGGCTCCGCAAGGAGTCCCTTTGGCTTTTTATGGGGTCAATCTTATCTTTAATAGATTGCGGTATTTCTTTGGGAAAACAAACAAACTCCTTAATCTTTTTAACATCAAATATAAAAACCTCTGTTTCATCAAGTTCTGGCGCAACTTTACCAGAAACCGAAAAAAGAATGGCTTTCTTGCCAGCATTTTTTATTCGCGTAACCGGACTAGCAAAATCACTATCTCCACTCCACAATACAAAAGAATCTGTGTTATTTCTCTCGCAATCTAAAAGCATATCGACTCCCATTTCAACATCAAAATTGCATTTAGGTTCTTCTATATAAGTAACCCCTTGTTTATTAAGTAAAGATAATTTTTTATTTAATATTTTAACAGTATCAATGTCTAATTTTGAAAGAAATTTTTTCTTCATAAAATTTTTTAGAATAGCAGGAGAATCATCCGGAATACTAGAAACATCAATCGACATCTTCATGAGTTTTACTGGCTTTGTGGATAAAATATACCCACAATTTTCTATTTCTTTTATTTGTTCTTCAGAACGCTGATCTCCCACTAGAGTACCCGTATAGATAGTTACGGATTGTATTGTGTCAAAAGAATCAAAAAGTTGTTTCATCCTTTTTAAATTAAAATGCCAGCCTAGTTTTTCCTGCCAATGAAGTACATTTTGCCAATCAACGTAAATTCTTGCTGGTTGCTCAAAAATAACACTAAGTTCCTTAATAGCTTTGGGAAATAATTCTGATAACTTTTTTATTCTGTCTGTTTTTGGTGTGAACATAAAAGTTATCTTACCTTTTGATATCTGTAATTGTAGCGAATATTGTCGTTAAGGAATTGCCCATGTGATGAAGCGTGCAAAAATTGCTGAAACAAATGTTCCGGTACATTAAAATACTGATACACATCACCAGATGTAAATTCCACTTCCAAAATAGCCGACTGCGGATCGTAACCAATTGAACTAATATTTGTTGATGTAACCGGCGTTCTTTGCATAAATATATTTTATGATTTTGTATGCCTAGGGTCCATTGACTCCGCCAAAGCCGAATCAAACAATTCTTTGAGCTTCGTTTTTTGCCCAAGAAGCTGTTTTTTGTAATCCTGCACCGCGGAAAGTTTGGCGACGATTTGCCTTTGCTCTTTAAGTGATGGAAAAGCTATCTTTTGATTATAAATATCTGTGTCGCTGACGGCTGGATATGATGCTCCTCTTTGGAATGGGAGTATCTTATTTACAAAATAGTCTGAATTAACCACATAACTTATAAAACATGGATCGGCTATATTTGTTTTGGGTCGAATAACACAAAATCCAGTCGAAGCAATCGAGCCGTTTAACGTTGCCGGTATAAAAGCGATGTGTTTCAGATACGGCCTTACTGTTGAAAAAATTGTATCATTAGTCCGAACTAATTTTCTTGCCCGCGACGGCGCATTTTTGACCAAAATAATTTGTGCTTTTACAACGTGCTCTTTATCTATGGAGGCGATATCGATATAAAAAAAAGAATCTTTAAAAATTGCTCTTGGATTTATTTGTTCAATCTTTTCACAAACTTCTTCTAATTTTATATTTTCCCATTTATCATTTTTACTCTGAAATTCTTGGTGAAAGATGGAATCAAAAAGCTCGTCGGATTTTTGGATAAGCCCGTCGTTCAATTTTTGCGCCTCGGCGATTTTATCCAACCGCTCAACGATTTGTTTTTGAGTTACAAGGGGAGGGAGAGGGATTATTAAATTATTTACAAACGCCTTGCTTAAATGCGGAATAGCCGCACCTTGAGCTGCAGCACGAATTTTTTCTTGAAAAAGTTTTAATAAATAGAATAAAAACTTATTTTCTAAAGAATTTTCGTGTAAAACTTTCACAATTGTTGAGCCAACAAAACCACTTAAACCAGTTCCCACCGTTCCAGCATGTGCCCCATCCCAAACAAGCAAAACATCGTCCGGTTTACAACGAACTCCTTTTGTCTCTCGCGTATAAACCGCATACTGATTTGTTCTTAGGCCATCTATGCCAATATACGGCTCGCCATCATCATCAATGGCCATTTTCTTGCCCTTCTCAAAAGAAATCAGCTCTCCTAATTTTCTTGCCCCGTAATGAACGCTTTGCGTTCTACTACTGGGGTTTGTTGGCCAAGTCATATTATTTAAATCCCAAATCCTCTCGCATTAAATCTTCAATTTTATCCGCATCGTTCCATAGTTTATCAAACATAGGTCCAGAATTATTTTCATCATAATTTAGTGAAGAACATTTTTTATAAACTTCGCTAACATATACAAGAAATGTTTTTAATTCTTTATTTAAGATTGGATTTGAGACAAGAAGACATTGTGCGCTTACCTCGGCTATGGTCGCGATATCTAAATTTTTCCCTTCTTTGGTAAGTGAAGTGAATCTGCTTACTAAATGTGCGGCAAATTCTCTATACGCTTCTAGTTTCGCATTAAAAATTCTCTGTTCTTTTTCGTTTCGTTTCTGCATAAGAGCGGAAACGAGGGCGGCTACAACACCGCTTGAAAGTATGGCTATAATAATTGTGGTTGTTGAATTCATGTTTTTCCTAGTTTTTTGTTGGCCAAGTCATATTATTTATGCGTCAATTCCGAGTATTTTTTTAGTCCACTTATAATCTAGAGAATTAAGTGCAGATAATGCGTTTTCTTTTTCCTCTTGGTCTTCGAGATTATCATCAAGGCTAAGAAGCTCCTCAACAACTTTGTAATCAAAGAAATAACTATAACGATGATAATTTCTTGCAAGAATTTTTTCACGATTCGCAGACTCTTGAATGTATGTGAAATCCTCTGGAACGCCAAATTCAACGAGTGTATTTATTGCCCAGAGATACGTAATCTCGGATACAAACCAGTCATCATTTTCCTTGGTCATTCCTCTTGAGGCTTTTGTGTTATCTCGAGCTTCAATTAAGATCTTAAGCGTTACTACACGAAGCATCGGAGCGTCGCTTGCATCCAAGCGAAAACGAGCTCCAATGGCCTTAAGTTTGATAAGAGGATTGGGGTTATCCCTTATCAACGTCAGTAAAGCGTCGCTCAATTTTTTTATATCACCACTATCTTCACTGATGCTGTCATAGATACTTTCGTAAGGCCTACCGATACTATTCAACAGAATTGCATTTATATCAGGAGTTTTGTTCTTAAAGATATGTGCAAAATATTCCTTCTCGATAATACTGAAATTTTCGATGTCTTCGCTTAAGGTATTAAATACATCATCTTCCTTACCCTCTACATTATACCGACTACCTTTTTTTCTTTGTCTATTTAACCTATAGAACATTCTGTTTTCACCCAAAAATTTTTCTAGGTCATTTTTTGCTAACGCTTTTACATCTTCAGGATGTTCTACAGATGCGATTGCGCTTAGTCGTGCCGTCAAATCTTCTCTGAACGTTTGAACCAATGGAGCTATATCCGTTACGGCTTGCTCTGGTGTAATCACTCCGTACAGCTTTCTCAAAAACAGAAAGGCCTGCTTACTTTTTTGAGGTGTCACAAATGACAGTAGCTGTTTTTTATCAAAAACACTTTTTCTTTCTTCTAACTCCAACTCTGATGTTACCTCCGCCCATCGCTCAAATTTTTTCAAACGTGTTTCCACTTTGAGCAGAGGAGCAACTAGGGGGTTATTCTCCTGTTTTTCAAGTACCCGAAAGTGTCTCCAGCTCATTATATTTCCATGCCTAGTATCTGGAGAATAATTATCCAGAATGTATTGAACAAGTGATTCGTATGTATCTTTGTCCAAAAGACTGCTTATAGCTTCTTGAATTTCCTCCTCTAGTTTTCGCTCATTAATACCATCCTTCCAAAATTTATTTGTCACCTTGCTAATGTCTCCAAGCCATTCAAGAAGTTTAGGAAAAATCGCTTTATATTTTACGCTCACCAAAGCTCCTAAGTGTGCAATGAATGTTTCTTCCCAGCGCGTATCTAAAAGCTCTTTTTCGATATAATCAGCTTTATTTGTTTTTCCGATACGCTTAATACAAGTAAGCACTAAATTGGTTATATTTGTATAACTAGCTTGCGTAAGTATATTTTCGAGAAAGGGTAAATCAGATTCTTCTGCACTTAAACTAAGTATTGTGAGTGCCTTGAGTTTCTCGCTTTGCCATCCGCTTTCAATTACGCTATGCAAGAAACGTCTTTCCGCAGCGCCCAGGTCTATTTTTATCTTTTCAATTTTTTTCTTGCCTTTCTCTGTGAGTATGGGTATGATTTTACGTGTCAAAGCATTGGCAATTATTATTTGGGCGCTGTCAGTATCTTCTTTCTCTAAAAACCTTGATACCGCATATCCTAATATCTCTAGATTAGCTTCGCCTTGCATCAATGTGATAATTTCGTCTGCAGTATCTGTGAAATCATTTAATGAGCTTACTACTCCTCGGCGTATCTTTTGAGAAGAATGTTTGAAAACTTCTTGCAAAAGAGGAACTACACTTTCAAATCTCTCTCTATGGTTAAACAACCAAAACCATACAGGAAAATCATTTTCTAAGGACGATTGAGTTAGAAAAACTAGTTCCTTTTTAGAAAAAGAAATTTCTTCTCGACTTTTATAGATAAGAAGTAAGGCGCCCCTTCCTAAAAGAAGACTCTTGTCTTCCAAATATTCCTCGTGCTGCTTTTGAAAAAAATCTTCAACTGGTGAGCTCTCTGCGCTTGCTGGCAGTTCTAAATCATCATCTGCTTCAGGTGATGGTGACGGCGAGGTTGAAGCTTCTTCAATTAAATCATTTCCTCCGCCCAAAACTGCCTTTACAAATTTGGCTTGATCGCTTTGCGGTAACCCTTCGGGTAAATTAACTACGATTTGTTGTCCAATTAGAGTACTAATAACTTCGGTTTTTTTAAGTTCGAGATTTAAAATTTTCTCATTGTGTTCCTCCTTATGAAAAATACGCTCAATGAATGAGCCGACTTTGAGTTTAATACTTTCAAATTTTATACCTGTAAAATCAAACATGTTTATATTTTGTCTCGGATATTCTCTAAAATTTTATTCGTCTCTTTTTCCATACCCTCAATCTCCCCCAAAATCTCCTTCGGATCGCGATGATTTGTTTCTTCTTCGCCGTTGTACGGACTGTAAGTATTGGCCGAGAGAATATAGTCGTTCTCGGCAATTTCTTTCACGGTGGTAAACCATGAGTAAGGTTTGGCGACCGCCTGATCTTTGCCCCAAAGCTCTAAGAGTTTTTGGATATCATTTTTATACTGCGGCCCAAACTTTTTGGCGGCGGAAAGTGACGAACCATCACCTTTCATATCGAAAAACCAAATCTTCTCTTTTTCATCGAGTTTCGGCGCGGATTTCTTTTTGAAAATTAAAAAGCTTGTTTTGACTCCAGCATAGGGCTGAAATACACCGGCCGGCATTGAGACAACCGCTTCCAATTTTGTATTCTCAAGCAAAAATCGGCGGATATCTTTATCGTCCTTGTTAGTCCCAAAAAGCGAACCCTCCGGCAAGATTATGCCGGCCCGGCCACCCGGTTTAAGAGAGTTAATAACATAACCCAAGAAAAGTACCTGCGTCTTTTTTGATTTTACGGGCAAAGTTGGTTTTATTCGTCCTGCGTCAACCAAACCGGCAAAAGGAGGATTCGTTAAAATAACTTCGTATCTTTTAAGGTCGTTTTCGTCTTCGCTTCCTGCCACTGTATCCTTTCGTAAAATGCGCGCGCCCTCAAGCCCGTGAAGCAAAAGATTCATCAACGCCAGCCGCGAAACTTCCGGCGCGACATCATAACCGGTAAAAGTTTTTTGTGTGAGAAACTGCCACTGTTCTTTATTTAGTTTGTCGCCGTAGCCGACTTTACGGCCGTTTTTCTCTTCAATATTTTTAGCGTCGCTATTTTTAAATTTGATATAATCGTACGCTGTTATTAAAAATCCGCCCGTGCCGCAAGCCGGGTCAAGAATTGTTTCGCCTATTTTTGGATTTACCATTTCTACAATCGCGCGGATAATATGTCGCGGCGTGAGAAACGCGCCTAATTTGCCGGCCGAACTAATCTGACTCAAAAGATATTCATAGAGATCGCCCTTTACATCTGTGTCTAAACTGGAAAATTCTATGGTGTCTATAATTTCAACTACCCTCTTCAATGTGGCCTCGTCGGGAATAAGCAATTTCGCGCCGTGAAATATCTGGCTAATGTTTGAGTGGCCATTGTGCAACTCTTCAATAAACGGGAAAATCTCATCGCGGACAAACTTAAATAAATTACTACCCATTTTTACTCGCCATCGCGACCAGCGGAATCGGTCATTTTTGCCGGAAAAAATTGACTTGTGTTTATGGCCGGTGATTTTTTCTTCTCTTTCCATTGCAATATCCTGTTCTTCAAGCATCTTAAGAAAGAAAAAGAAACTCAACTGCTGGATGCGAGTCATTGGGTCGCTCAACCCCTGAGCAAACAGATAGTTATTCAAAATATCTATCTTCTGCTTGAATTCCTCTCTTAATTGTTGGATATTATTTTGCATATTGTTGGGAAAAAACACTTTCGTTTAGTTCTTTGATAGTGGTTTTTAATGTTCCCTCATCAAAGACTCGTAAAACATAATTAAGTCCGCCGATATGCTGGAAAATCGGTTCGTTAAAAATAGAAACCTCAATCGGCGCGCGGCGAGCGATATACTGGCTTTTAACCAAACGCAAAATCTTGGCCTGCTCCGGCTCAAACTGCTTATCGATCATCCACGCTTCAAATAGTTCACCGATCCGGTCTTCGTATAATTGTTCTTCGGTGGGGAGATTTTGAATGCCAAGGGCTGTTTTTATAAAGTCATTCAATGTCCCGATTGGATAACGATACGCTTCGCGCAGATTCACTTCATTGAAATAAAACTTTGGCGAATTGAGGCGGTCCGCTAAAATTTGAGATTCGTCATTTGAAAGTTCCTGACCTTCTTTTACTTTTTTCACCAATGGCTCGGCTTGCGCAAGCTCCTGAACCTGTCGCTCCCAGGCAGTTTGATAATCATCGGAATCTATTCTTTCTCCTTCGGCTCCAATTTCAACATAGGCGCGTTTTATGACGACATCAATATTTTCTTGAGCGGTCTCTGCAACCTGAATGAAACCGGCCGGTACTTCAATATCTTCTTCAATAAAGTCCTTAGCTTCCGTTCCCCACGGGATACCAGCTTTGGCTTTGGCGATTTCTGAATATGGATTATAGCTTTCGTCATTAAAATACTTAGTAACGCCGGCAAAATCATAAATCCTAAATGATTTTTTATTAATCCGAGAATCAAGACGACTGCCACGGCCACGCATTTGCTGATATAAGATCGGCGATTGTGTCGGACGAACCATTATTATATTTTCAACCATTGGCGCATCAATGCCGGTATCCATCATACCCACAGAAACAGCAATCGTTGGCATTTCTTCCAGCTTAAAGCGGCGAATAGCCCCACGAGGGTCTTCGGTGTCGGAAGTAATAACCTCCGCAAATCTGCCTTTATATTCCGGCTTAGCTTGATTGAAATAATACGCAAGCTGAGCGGCATGGCGTTTGGTCACCGCATAAACAATGGCTTTGCGCAATTTCTTCGGCTCGCCTGTGGTGAGCGAAGTCGAACCACGTTTTTCTTCTTCAGTAAAATAAGCTTGGACAACCTGCTCGTTTCTGGCCGGTATGTTTATCTTTCTTTCCAAGTCTTCCGGACTGTAATCTTCGCCTTCAAAATTTACACCTTCAAGCGATACTTTCGTATCAATCTGCACAATGTCATAGCCAGCCAGAAAGCCGTCTTTGACTCCTCGGCGGATACTGTAAACAAAAGTCGGCTTTCCTTTCTGTTCCGTCTCGTCCCAACAGCCGAAAAGTTTATAAGTATTGCGATCAACATATCCGCTGGGCGTTGCCGTCATCCCAATGCGAATGGCATCAAAGTGTGAGAGGACGCCGTTATAAATACCGAAAATTGAGCGATGAGCTTCATCAGAAATGATCACATCAAAATAACCGCTGGTGAATAATGAAAGCTGGGAATAGAGAGTCGGGAGAGTTGAAATGATTATTGACGATTCGTCGCGCTGTTTGCCGCCATAGAGCAGTTTGGATGGGTAGTCTTTAAGGATTTCGTCAAAGACTTCCTTTGTTTGAACTCCCAGATCAATGCGATCCACCAAAAAGAGAGCGCGATTGGCAAGTCCGGCTTCAAATAACCGTTTGAGATAGAGAGCTATTGTATCGGTCTTGCCAGTACCTGTTGCCATAACCAAAAGCATTTTGCGTTTGCCACCTTCAATAGCCTTGTCCATAATCTGCATCGCTTCTTTCTGGTATGGTCGAGGCGAGCGCCATTCACCGCCCTTGTAATACTTTTCCGGAATGGGAATAATCGACAATGGTTTCTGCTCAAGCCGGAGGGTTTGGATTTTCTCAAGATCGCGTTGCGAGAAAAAAGTAGCGACTTTTTGTTCCGGCCGATATTTATAGTCCCAAAAATAAATCTCTTCGCCGTTTGATAAAAAAATGAAACCGGCATTGATGGATTCCGCATATGAAAGAGCCTGTTGCTTGGCGGAAGCTGGATCAACAGCGAAACGCTTTGCCTCAATAACGGCTATGGCGCAACCCCTTGAATCTTTGAGAATATAATCAGCTCGGCCGTTCTGCGAAGTCTCTTCCGTAGAAACCTGATTTTTATTTTCAATATCCCACTCAGCTTCGCGAAGTCTGCGGTCAATGAGAATCCGCGCGTCGGTCTCACGCATAAACTTTTTTCCGGTTGTATCTTGAGTAGTCATAATATTTAAATCAATTTGTGCTCTTTGAAGCTGAAATAATTCGCCTTACTGACGATCACGTGATCGTTTACATCAATTCCGAGAAGCTTGCCGGCATCTACCAATTGCTTGGTTATGTCCGAGTCTTCCTGTGATGGCGATGGATCTCCGGCTGGATGATTATGAGCAATAATTACTTGCGCGGCTAAATGCCTGACTGCCGGCTCAAATACTTCCCGAGGGTGGACAAGATTGGTGTTAAGGGAGCCGACTGAAACGATTTCCCTCTTAATTTCTTGATTTCTGGAATCCAAAAAGAAAATTACGAAATGCTCTTTTTTATGATCACGAATATCCTTGAGTTCATCCCAAACGTCTTTTGGCGATAAAAGCAAAACTGATTGTTTGTTTTGCAGGTGCCGGCGACCGAGTTCGTAACAAGCAACGATTTCACACACTTTCGCACTTCCAAGACCGAATGTGTTTTTTAATTCTTTAACCGAAGCCTTAGCTAAACCAACGCCGCTGAATTTCCTTAAAATCTTGCTTGATAATTCCACGACATTAATACCTTCGCTTCCGGTCCGCAAGAGAATTGCCAAAAGTTCCGAATCTGAAAGCCGCTCTGGACCGTATTTCTCCAGTTTCTCTCGCGGCCTATCAATTTTTGGCAGATCTTTTATTTTCATATTCCGATCTTCCAATCGCCCTTTTCGATAAATGCCTCAATGGTCTGACGCTTGGCTTTATTAAGGGCGTTTGAATGAGAAAGACGGCTCTGTTTGGAATATTCAGAAAGCGTCACGATTTTTTTGTGTTCCAAATACGCCAATCGCTTGTGATAACTGTTAGTGAGTGCGCGACCGACAATTTCCTCCATGACCGCGGTTTTACTGTTTGTTTGAAATTCTTTGAAAGCATCATAGTATCTGGCACGATCGATAAACTTAATATTGATGGGCACGTATCCTTCGCGGATAAGCAGGTAATTATTGATCGCTCGGCCGATTCTGCCATTGCCGTCGATAAACGGGTGCGCGTATTCGAAAGCAAGATGTAGCCGGGCGATCCTTCGCACGATATGTTCATGGCTTGAGGCGTTGTATTCCGCGAGCATCATTTTCATGAGTTCGGGAATTTCTGATGCGTGCGGCGCGATATGAGTACCTACGCGTACACGCTCCTCGCCAATGCGGAATCTTCCGGCGATGTCATCGCGGATATTGGAAATGAGCATTTTATGCAAAAACAAAATAACCTCTTCAGATAGTTCCTGTTCTTTCGCTCGCTTGTCGATGTATTCCACCACCCGCGCGAGATTTTTCGCTTCGAAAAGCTCGCGCTCTGAGACGTATCGATCAAGATCGATCTGGAGAAGAATCTTTTCCGTCTCTTCGAGAGTAAGCGTACTGTTCTCGATGGCGTTGGAGTTGTACACCTGCTCCGGAATTTCCGCTTCCGCGATCATCTTGAGCAATGACTCTTTTCCGGGTGAGACGCGGTAATAGCGCTCGCGAAGTTCGATTATTTTTTTGTATATATTTAGCGTTCTAGCCATATAAGGCAAGTATAGTAAAGTTAACCATTATTGTCAAATAATCGTGAATTATACTAAAAAATCTACTTATTTCACGGTATTGATTCATCAAAACGCTATTTTGTGCAGTTAGATCACTGTAGTGGACAAAATCGGTACTTTTTGTCCAGTGTACTTATACTATGCTAAAAATCCCTTTTTTGCATAGTACAGCGTGGAAACTATGCAAATAGTACAAAAGCGTACTAATCGCGAAATGTCCATTTAATTTGCTTAAGTTAAGCAAATCGCGCCAAGCTCTCAAATTTCGTCTTACGGCTTGGACCGGGTGCAGAAGGTGGGCAAAACTCTTACCCTCGGCACAAAGCCCGCCACAAGGGCAACCAAGTGGTGAAAACGGCATCCAAAAACCGCCTTCTTGTCCGGCCGTAGTTTTAACGAAGGCGGATCGGGCGGTCATGGTTTAAATCGTGGCAACCGGCACTTTCGATTGTCGTCCTCTCTTGTGCGGTTCGAATTTCAGCGGACCGAGATGTATTTGAAACGAAAGCCCTTCATTCGTGTATGTGGCTACGAATACTTTTTTCTTCTTTGTCCGCTTCATTTTTCTTATTTTGTCTTCTCCACCCTCTCCGCGTATGTTCCGGTTTCGGTATTAACGCGTATAATATCGTCCTGATTGATGAAAAGCGGGACATTAATTTTGACTCCCCCTTCAATAATGACCGCTTTGGTTCCGCCCTGAGCGGTGTTGCCCTTAATCCCCGGAGGAGATTCAATAACCTTAAAATCCATCTTTATCGGGATTTGAATTTTAATCGGCCTGCCATCTATCACAAAAGCGGTAACGGGAGTTTGAGGTTTTAAAAATTGCTTATTGTCTCCCAGAATTTCTTCGGAGATCATAAAACGGTTTTTGGGATTGCCGACTTCCTGAAACCAATATTCTTTCCTGTGCCCATAAAGAAAAATCGACTCCATTCTCTTCAGGTCTGTTTCTTCGATTTCATCGCTCGCTTGCCAAGTACGGTCAACAACTTTGCCGCTTACCAAACTCTTCAGCTTAGTCGTCACCACCGCTTTTCTTTGCTGCATGCGCATAAACGATACGTCCAGAACTTCAAAAATGTCGCCAGCAAATTTAATAACTACTCCTTTTTTGAGATCGTTGTATGAAAGCATTTTTGCTCCTGCCCTTTTCTCTCACGACCGGATCGCTTATTCGGAAGGATTGACCTCTTTCGATTCCTCGACGGGAGATTTTTCCTCCGGCAGTTTCACCTCCATCGCCTCGGAAAGAGCCCGGCGCAAATCGTCAATGATTATAGGCCTTTTTTCCTTCGGCTTCAAAATTTTATCGAGCGACTGCTCCTCGCGCCGTTCTTTTTTTTCTCCCGCCCCTTCTCCACCCAGCCATTCAGAAGCAATCATTTTTTCGATGGCGACGCGCGGCACGCCGTACTGCCGACGGCTTTGTTCGATAATCAAATCGGCAAAAGATTCTTTAGGCGGTTCGGTCAAGGTTATGGCCGGCAACACCTCGGCGGAAAAAGGATTGGAAACGGCGCCGTCGATGAGAAGTTTGACGTAAACGCTCGCCCGATCGAGATTGATAAGGTCGTTCGCGGTAAAATCAGGAGCGAATTCTTTTTCCAAAAATTCGGCGTCTTCGGCGCCGACCCGGAAACAAACTATCGTGCCGACGTTGCCGAAAATCGCCGGCCGGACTTTCTCCTCGTCCAGTTGTTCAATGTACTGATGAGCCAGAGTGAGGCAAAGCCGGTATTTGCGCGCTTCGGAGAGAATGGCGGCGAACGATTCGGTGGAAAAATTCTGGAATTCGTCAATATACAGATAGAAATCGCGCCGTTCCTCCTCCGGCGTGTCTATCCGGCTCATCGCGGCCTGCTGGATCTTGGTAACGAACATCGCTCCCAAGAGCGCGGAATTGTCTTCTCCTATCCGGCCGCGCGACAAATTGGCAATCAGGATTTTCCCCTCGTCGATTGCTTTCCGGATATTAATGGTGGATTTCGGCTGGGCGATAATATTCCGGACAAGAGGATTGGAGATGAACTGGCCGACTTTGTTCTGGATTGCCGCTACGGCTTCGATGGCGTAACGGTCGGTATATCTGGCGAATTCATTCTCCCAGAAGCTTTTGATAACCGGGTCGGCGACATTTTCGACAATCTTGCGGCGATAATCTTTTTCGGAAAGCATCCGGATTATCCCGACGATGCTCGAACCGGGAAATTCAAGCAGAGCCAACAGAGTGTTGTTCAAAATGTATTCCATGCGAGCAGACCAGACATCCGGCCATATTTTTTTGAAAACGCCCATCAATCCGGAAGCGATCAGATGCCGGTATTCGCCGGAGACGGCCTCCAAAGGGTTGAATCCCACGGGATATTCGGTGTCCGTCGGATTGAAATAAATCACGTCGTCAATCCGGTCGGCCGGAATATAACGCAGGATTTGTTCGGCGAATTCGCCGTGCGGGTCGACCAAAGCCATGCCTTCGCCATTACGGATATCGTGGATGAACATGTTCTCCATCAATTTGGTCTTTCCGCTGCCGGTTTTGCCGACGATATACAAATGCTGGCGCCGATCGCGACGCTTGATTCCGAAAGGCGTGTTTTTACCTCGAAAATTAGTTTGTCCGAAAAAATTGATTTCGTTCATCAAATTTATCCTATAGGCAGATTCGGCGGCGGCGCGCCTTTAACGGCCTTGACCGGACGAAGACCTGTCCCCTCAACAATCGTGGAAACCGGCAGATGGTAAATGCTTGCCAGTTCCTCAAGATTCAAAACCGGAAGATGGTACAAGTCCCGATGGATAAAATATCTGGTTTCCGGGAAAGAACGGTTCAAATAATTTTTGTAAATATTCTTTTTCCTCATCTGCAGAAGATATTTTCGGAAGAAAAAGCGGGGTTTCATAGTCCAAGTCGCCTTTGCCGGACCGAGCCAGTTCAAGTTGTTATCGGCGTAAAGCCGGGATGCGCCCATTAAAGCGGTAGTAATGCCGGAATTGTATGCGTCCATCTTGGCAATATAAACTTGCCGGATGGTTGTAGTGTAGCCCTGTTTGGAAATTTTATTCCCTACCGCTTTCATTCTGTCGGTCTCAACCGGAGAATATAAACGGAATGTCTTCTGCTCTTCTTTTTTATCTTCCGGCCAATCCGGCAATTCGAACGGCGCCTTGATTAAATTGCGAAGAAAATGAAATGTTTCTTCCACCATGGCGCCGATGAAATTCTTTTGGGTTTTGGCTTTTTGCCCGGTGGCCATTGCCTCAATCGCCTTTTTTCCTTCCTCTTTCCACTTTTCCGAGCTGGGCCGGATAAGAATTTGCATCCAGATGTGTTCTCCTTCTTTCAAATTCGACATAAGCTCGACAATGACGGAAATCGGGTCGACGCGCGCCTCTTCTTCTTTCCGGGCGGTTTCCTCAAAAAAATAAGTATAAGTCCGGATGGGGAAATAATCCGGTTTTTTCAGAATAAACTCGACGCCCCACAAGTTATATTCGTCGTTCGGCAGATCCGGCGGCAGTTCCTTGGTATAATCCTCTGTCTCGACAATCTCGGCGTTCGGGTACTGCGAGAAAAAAGAGGACTCAATGATGTTGCGGAGTTTCTCGGGCGCCCGGACGTAAAATCTGACTCCGCCATCTGACGAGCCGGCAATCTCGAGCGACATCCGATTATTCAATTTACCCGTAGTAATCCAAGTTTCTTCCCAGTGTATGGAAATATCCATCGAATACAAGCTGGCGAAAACATGCTCCATGGCTTTCGGCGTCCGGATATTTTCCTTGGGTATTTTTATCTCGTAAACCCGCCAATTCAGATTGCGAAGATATTTTTTCTGCAGACGGATGCCGCGGCTGTAAAACAGATAATAAACAACCAAAACGATGGCAACGATAGGTGCCGCCTTGAAAGAATACGAAAACGCGTTGGTTATGAACGATAATGCAAGTTGGATTGCATCAGCCATCAAAGTGTATAAGTTCCCCGGCTGACCAGCTTGAATCTTCTGTCTTTTATCAATTCGTTATGCACGGTCGGCGGGTGACAGCCGGTCGTTTCCGCAATTTCGCGGAAATGCATAGGCACCGGATGTTTCTTGAGAATGAGGTAAATTTTGGCGCGTACAGTCCGCGGATTTATCTCCTCCCAATGGCTCAAGCCCAGGTCGCCGTACGGACCGATGCCAATTTTTTTGGAAACAGAAAGATAATTCATCGCCACTACCTCGGTTACGCCGTGCGGTTTTATCGCCTGACGCAGTATTTCCTCGAAATGCTCGACGCATTTCAACTTTTTGATAAGGTCGGTATGGATGGAATGCAGACGGCGATAAACATCTTCGCCCAGATACCAGAAATCGTGATAGGTGTCGTTCTCTCGGAAATGCTTGGGATATTCCGCGATCCGATAAATGAACTTGATTTGGTTTCCGAAAATATCCGGCTCCGTTCCGCTTTTAAACAATGAACGCAATTCATTCTTGGCCTGCTCGTGTCTTTTTATTCCGCCAGAAGAACCAAGATATTCCTTGGTAAAATCAAGCAGGTCATCCGCCTCCGACAACTTTTTCAATTCGATTTTGACGCGATTCACGGCATAAACCTCGACCTGTCTTATCCTTTCGCGAGTAATGCCGTAAACATCTCCCAACTCCTGAAGAGTGGAAGGGTCGGGCGAAGATAAGCCAAATCTGTTTTCCAGCACGGTTTGGCTCCGACTATCTAAATCGGCCTTACGAATCATTCTCTCCACAAGGCCGGCTATATCAAATTTGGTTTCGTTCATGGCAATTAATTCTTAATGAAGATGATACTATTTTTTACGCTTCGCGTCAAGGTGATACCACGCGGAAAGAATCGGGCTGGCCAGGAAGATCGAGGAATAAGTGCCGACGGTGGTGCCGACAAGAATAGTGAGGGCGAAATAACGTATAGAAGCCGGCCCCCAGAAATAAACGGCGAGCAAAACGAGAATCAAGGTAAGAGAGGTGTTGACGGAACGCCGGAAAGTTTCATTTATGCTCCGGTTTATCGTTTTGTCCACATCGTCATTCCGGCGAAGGAAATTCTCCCGGATACGGTCGAAAACGACGATGGTGTTATGCGCGGAAAAACCGACAATCGTAAGTAAAGCGACAATGAGATTGGTGTCGGCGACAAACCCCTTGAAATGGCTTAAAATCGCGTAAAAACCGGCGGCAATGACCGCATCGTGGACCAAAGCGATAAGCGCGGCAATGCCGTATTTATAAGAGCTTATCGGCCGTGAAACGCTCGAAAAGGCCAAGGTGATATAAAGGGAAATGACGAGAAGAACCAGAGCGATGGCGAGAAAGGCCTTGTTCTTCAGCTCGGAAGACACCGAAGGCGAAGTGCTCCAAAAATCCAGCTCCTCTGCTCCGGGAAAACGCGCTTTCAGCGCTTCAAAATCAGCCGCCTTTCGTTCCGGGGACATTTCCGGAAGAAGAAGGGAGTAGGAATCGGCAGAAGCGTCATAAGAAATTATCGGCTCGGAAACCTTCAGAGAATCCCGCAGAAAAACCCTGACCTCTTTTTCTTCGGCGCCGGGCAAGCGCATCTGCCAAAGGGAACCGCTTTTGAAATCGACTCCCGGAGTAAACCAGTAAAAGACGAGGGCCGCTGTCGCCACGGCGACCATGAGAAACGAGAATGACAGAAATATTTTTTTGTGCTTGATGATATCCATTTTATTATGCTTGTTTGTCTTCTTTATTATTGTTTATTTCCCGCGCATGAATACCCTCAGCATAGTCCGCGTGACGGTAATGGCCGAGAATAAACTGACAATCACGCCGAAAAGTAAAGTCAGGGCGAAACCGCGGACAAAACTGGAAGTCAGATAGTAAAGGATAAGGGAGCTCAATATCGTGGAAGCATTGGAGTCGCGAATGGAAGTCCAGGCGCGCAAAAATCCGGACTCAATTGCCTCTTTCATCGCGATGCCGGCTTTGCGTTCTTCTCTCGTTCTTTCAAAAATAAGGATGTTCGCGTCCACGGCCATGCCGACGGAAAGGATGAATCCGGTAATGCCCGCCAGACTCATTGTGAAGTGCGGAATAAGTTTGAAAACCGCCAAAGAGAAAAAGATATAAAAAATCAAGGCGACGGAAGAAATCAAACCGAAGGAGCGATAAAAAACCATCATGAAAATTATCACCAAGACGACGCCTATCGCGCCGGCCAGAATCATTTTATCCAAGGAATCGGCCGCGGCCGTGGCGTTCACCGTACGTTGATTAATCAGTTTTATCGGCGCAGAAATCGCGCCGGCATTAAACCTCTCGGCGAACTTTCTCGCCACGTCCGGCGTTATTCCCTCGCCGGAAATAGAAGCCACGCCACCGATAATTTTTTCATTCACCCGGGGACAACTACCTGACGGATTATCCGGAAAAATAAAATTATTATCGACGAAAATACAAAGGGGCTTATCGACATTGCGTTCGGTTACGATTTCGAACGTTTTAGTTCCTTCAGCATCCAAAGTCAGGGAAACAAAACTTTGCCCTAATTCGTCGTACTCAACCGACGCTTTCTTAATATTCCGGCCAGCTAATTCAGTCCGGTCGCAAACCACCGCGTTATTCTCCGCCCGACAATTCTCCCGAAAATCCAAAACCGGCGTTTCGCCTATCATCTCGGCCGCCTTGCCCAAATCTTTCACCCCGGCAATTTCCACCAACAGCTGATAATGGTCTCCTTTTTTCGCCAGAACCAATTTCGGCTCGGAAACGCCGTAAAAATTGATCCTTCTTTCGATGACGTCCTTCAGACCGTTGACGATTTTCTGATGGTCGGCCTGATCAATGCCGGTTAAATCGATATCGTAAACGAGCGTCGCTCCGCCAACCAAATCAAGACCGAGCCGCCACGGCATATAACGATTGAAGTACAAATCGGGAACAACGATGCCGGCAATTTTCGCGCCGGGCTGGGGCAAAACGAAAAAAGCGGCGATAACGGCAAGAAGCACGATCGCAAATAAAGCCATTATATATTTACCGGATTTTTTCATGCTTGTTTTATTTTCGTTTCGGGACTTTTTATATTTTCATCCTTTTGGACAATCTGTCCCCCCGGAAGGACTCGAACCTTCAACTTTTTGCTTAAAAGGCAACTACTCTACCATTGAGTTACGGGGGGCTATCACCAAAAAAGCATATCACTCCCCCTCTTCCTCTTCAAGCATCTTTTTCAGTTTCGAATCAATTTTTTTGGGCGTTATCAGATTGAAACGAACAATCAAATCTCCCCGCGGCGTGATTCCTTTTCCGTGAACGACAAAATCGTTGCGTAAATTGAATCCGGCCGGGATTTTGACTTCAATTGTTTTCCCGTCCAGCATTTCCAGCCGGATGCTTTTCTGCAAAAAAATATCCCTAAGATTAATGTCTTTATAAAGAACGAGGTTGTCCCCTTCGCGGGAGAAAAGAGGGTGCGGTTTGATTCTGACACGGATATAAAGGTCTCCGGCCGGAAGCCCCCGTTCTCCCGCCTCTCCCTTGCCTTTAATTTTTATTATCTGGCCGTCGACAACACCCGGCCGGATTTCAACAGTCACGTCCTCCCGAAGTCCGGCTAACCGGCCGGCGCCCTTGCATTTTTCGCACAATTCATTCGGAACTCTTCCGGTTCCGTTACAGGCATGGCAAGGGCTGACTTGAGAAAAATTGCCGAGAAAAGTTTTTTTCTGCTCCCTGATTTCGCCGCGGCCGCCGCAGATGCCGCAGACGGAAAAACCGCGGCTTTCGTTATGCCCTTTCCCTTTGCAGAGTCCGCATTCAACCGAAGTTTTCAAATTAAAACGAATCTCTTTACCCCTCATCGCTTCCTTCAGAGAAATCTCTTCCGCTACTTCGATGTCCGAACCGCGGCGATAAACCGGACGTCCGGCTCCGCGGCCCTGAAAAAAGATATCGAAAATATCCTCCAGTCCTCCGAAACCGCCGAAACCGGATTTCTCCCAATCAAATCCGGCGAAGGGCCCTCCGGAAAAACCGCCGAAACCCGAAGCGCCGTTGTTTTCGAAAGTACTGCCGAAACGGTCGTATTGCGCCCGCTTATCCTTATTGGACAAAACCTGATAGGCCTCGTTTATTTCCTTAAATTTCGCTTCGTCTCCTCCGGGCTTGTCCGGATGACACTCGTGCGCCAAACGGCGATAAGCTTTTTTAATTTCTTCTCCGGAAGCGCTTTTCTCAACGCCTAAAATTTTGTAGTAATCTTTCATCTCAAATTCGCCGAAAATATAAACTAAACGGAAATAAAAGGCAACAAAAAAAATTAATTCAAGAGGACAATCTCCCGGCTTCTCGCCTCCAAACTCACTCGAGCAAAATTGACGATAATCAGCAGTTCATAAAGGAGAAAGCCAAGAAAAGCCGTCGGCCAGAGAAAGAGAAAAGAAACCGACTTAAGCAAAACAAACATAACGACGCCCGCGACTAAAGAGACACGAGCGGGAGGAAAGGAAGAAAGCAAGCTGGAAATTTTCTGGTCGATGAAAGCATATAGATTTTCTCCGGTGGTCTTCTCCGGGTCGATCGGCCCCAAAGACGTTTCCAATTGTTTTTCAAAGTCCGCGGAAATTTTATCGATTGCCTCAACTCTGGTCCGGTCGGGAATCTTTTCAAATTCACCCGGCTCTAACTGTTTCCGCAAGAGATCTTCGGCTGTTTTCTCCAAAAAATCTTTTGTTTTCATTTCGAAAGAAAAACCCGGAGAATAAGAATTCAAAATAGGATTGAGCGGCCGGAGCATGGAGGAAAAAGCATCAAGCGAAAACGCCTTGGCCGGATTAAACGTCACGCCGTAAATTACAGAGATAAAAACAATCATGCCGATTATGACTTTCGGCAAAACAACGTAGGCGGTTTTTAAAAAATCGAGTTTCAAACAATTCTCCGCGTATCTCCGTCCGGCCCGCTCACCCAAAAGAACGAAGATGAAAAGAAACGCTCCGGCGGCCAGAAAAACCAGCGCCGGTATCTCTCCGGCCTTGACGAGTCCGCTCGCGGAAACGAGCGCGATGGACTGAAGAAGGACGGCGAAAGATATTTTGCCGAGCCCCTTGATCAAAAACGCCTGCAGACAAAAGAAAGCAAAAAGGAAAATTATGGAAATCGTTGAAAGTAAAAGATTATTTTCCGCGATAAAATAACCCGACCCGATTGCCGAAAAAACGCCCAGGGAGACAATCAGGGCGATTTTCCACAATGAATAATCGACATCAGCCTCGCTGGTTGTCTTCGTCGGTTCCGGATTCGGGTTGTTTACCATTCTCTTTATTATACATCGCTTCGCCGATTCGCTGAATAACGGCGGACAATTCGGCGATAGCCGATTCAATCGTTTCTTTTTCTTTACCTTCGATGGTTTTCTTTAACGCGTCGATTTTTTCCTGAATCTCGCTTTTTAGCTCGACGGGAATTTTTTCTCCCGCGTCGGCTAACGCTTTTCCGGCGGTATAAACAAGGGTCTCGCCGCGATTTACCGCCTCAACCAAATCTTTTTTGTTCTTATCTTCGTCGGCATGTTCAGCCGCCTCTCTTTTCAATTTTTCTATTTCTTCTTTGCTTAGGGCGGTCTGCGCTTCGATACGGACCGTCTGACTTTTCCCGGTGGCTTTATCCGCCGCCTTCACGCTTAAAATGCCATTGGCGTCGATATCAAAAGAGACCTCCACTTGCGGTATGCCGCGCGGCGCCGGCGGAAGCCCGTCCAGAATAAACCGAGCCAAAGTTTTGTTGTCCGCGGACATGGGCCGTTCTCCCTGGGTAACGTGGATTTCCACCGAGGTCTGGCTGTCGGCGGCAGTAGAAAAAATCTGGGTTTTGGCGGTCGGAACCGTGGTGTTCTTGAGAATCATCGGTGTGGCCACTCCACCCATGGTTTCAATACTCAAGGTAAGCGGGTTGACATCAAGAAGCAGAATGTCTTTCACGTCGCCCTGAAAAATTCCAGCCTGGATAGCCGCGCCCAAAGCCACCACTTCATCCGGATTTATGGTCCGGTTCGGTTCTTTGCCAAAAAGTTTTTTCACCGCTTCCTGTATCGCCGGCATCCGGGTCTGTCCTCCGACCAAAACAATCTGGTCAAGGTCGGAAGTTTTAAATCCGGCTTCTTCCACGGTTTTCTTTGTCAGCTCAATGGAACGGTCGATATATTCTTTGACCAATTCTTCCAGTTTGGCCCGGGTAATCTTCATCAGGAAATGCTTCGGTCCGGCCGCGTCCGAACTGATATAAGGCAGATTGATTTCGGTCTCAAAAGACGAAGAGAGTTCATGCTTGGCGCGCTCCGCCGCTTCTTTCAAACGCTGAAGCGCCAGAGGGTCTTTGGAAATATCAACACCTTCTTGTTTCTTGTATTCCTTAACCAGATATTCGTTGATTTTTTTGTCAAAATCGTCGCCGCCCAAATGAGTGTCGCCGCCGGTCGATTTTACTTCAACCGTGTCGTCACCGACTTCAAGCACGGAAACGTCAAAAGTCCCTCCGCCGAAATCGTAAACAATGATTTTCTCGTTTCCTTTCTTATTCAAACCGTAAGCCAAAGCCGCGGCCGTCGGCTCGTTTAAAATCCGGCGTACTTTGAAACCGGCAACCTCTCCGGCGTTCTTGGTCGCCTGACGCTGGGAGTCGTCGAAATAAGCCGGAACGGTAATAACCGCTTCTTCTATTTTCTCGCCAAGACGCATTTCCGCGTCGGCCTTTATTTTCGCGAGCACCATGGCGGAAATTTCCTCGGGCTTGTACCACTTACCTTGCCCCGAGGACTTCGAGTGAGCCTCAGTCGAACTCCCCGTCGAAGGAGCTTGCCCTGAGCTTGCCGAAGGGTCTCCCATTTTTATTTCCACTCCGCCGTTTTCCGACTCGCGCAATTCGTAAGGAAGCCATTCACGGTCGCGTTTCACTTCCGGGTCGGTCCATTTCCGGCCAATAAGCCGCTTCACCGAAAAAATGGTGTTTTTCGGGTTAGTAATGGCCTGGCGCTTGGCCACCAGTCCGACCAGCCGTTCGTTCGCCTTGCTTAAAGCCGTAACCGACGGGGTGGTACGATTGCCTTCGCTGTTCTCGATAATCGCCGGCTCGCCATCGGCGCCGACATAAGCCACCGCCGAGTTAGTCGTTCCTAAATCTATTCCGATTATTTTTGCCATGATGAAATGTTTTAATTGCTATAACTGTTCTAACTGTTGTAAATGTTATTTGGCTATTTTCACTCTGGCCGGCCGGATGATTTTGCCGTTCAAAGTATATCCCCTTTCCACTTCTTCGACGACTGTTCCGGAAGGATTTTCCGATTCGACTTCGACGATGGCTTCCTGAAGATTGGGGTCGAAAGGCGAACCGACGGAAATAATCACCCTTTCCAAACCTCTTTTCTTGAGCACGTCTTCCAGCTGGGTCCGGATCATATAAAATCCTTTGGACTCGATGCCCTTACCCTCAAGAGTAACAAGGCCAAGGTCGAAACTGTCGAGAACGACAATAAGGTCGCGAATCATATCTTCGTTGGCAAATCTCGCCATTTCAGCCAACCGACCGAGCTCGTCTTTTTTATAATTGATAAAATCCGCTTTGGCGCGCTTCCAGCCATCCAGATATTCCTCGCATTTTTTTTGGAATTTTTCCAGCTCGGTTTCTTCCGCTTTCTCTCCCGGCGCGGCTTTCGCCCCGTTGTCTTGAACCGAATCGCTGTTATTCAAATCTTGGTTGTTTAATTCGTCAGTCATAGTATTTTTCAACGAAATTGTAATGGAAAAAAGAAGTGTGTCAAATGTTTTAGAAAATACAAGCTTGATGTGGATGGTGGGTCGCCGATGCCGAGAGACGTCGGCGACCCACCCTATCTCATCTACTAGTAGCAAACGGTGGCTCGCGCCACCGCGGGAAGCAGTAAGGACCTGAGCGAAGGCGAGAAATAGCCCTGAAGCTCTTGGGCTATCTCTATCGCCGCCCTCCTTACCTTAACGATTTTATGCCCGAAGATTGGGACAAGCTTCCGCGTCCCATCCTCATTGACGCAAATCTCCCCAACAAAACACGCTACGGTGGTCGTGAGCTCTGTGAACTCGACGATCACCATCTTGCCATCAGTACGCCGAGGAGACAGGCCGATCCGCGCATGAGGGAAAGAAACCACGAAACTTGTGAAATCGATCCCCTTCCTCACGCATACCCTCCCCCATGATGATGCCCGTCGAGGGAGATGCGTTGTCGCTACCATTCTATCAACTCCAAAAAGGTACGATTTCCCGGGTATCGTCCCGAGATAATGAAATACTATGCCATAAAAATTACTAAAGTCAAGTCAGAAATGAACTGACAACCTACAATTAACAACTCGCGACCTAGGCGCTCTGAACATTCTAATTGTTCTAAATTATTGTAGTCGTCAGTCGTAAGTCGTTGGTTGTAAGTCAATGCATGTATTCGTATATTCGTCCCGATTCGTAAATTCGTATGGACAGCTAATATGGAAAGCGCCTGCCTTTCCCGTATAATGAGGATATGCGTTTTTTCAACACTCTCTCCGGAAAAATTGAGGCCTTCAAGCCGCTTGCGGACAAAACCGTGAAAATGTACACCTGCGGTCCGACGGTCTATGATTTCGCCCATATCGGCAATCTGCGCGCCTATATTTTCGAAGACATCCTCCGGCGCGCCCTCCTTTCAAACGGCTATCGCGTGAAACAAGTGATGAACATCACCGATATCGACGACAAGATAATCAGGCGGGCCAGAGAAGAAAAAACAACCGTCAAAAAACTGGCCCGGAAATACGAGCAAGAATTTTTTAGCGACCTGAAGAAACTGAATATCGAGCCGCTGGAAAAATACCCGCGGGCAACCGACCACATCAAAGAAATCATCAAGCTCGTGGCAATTCTCCTCAAAAAGAATTTTGCCTATCAAGGCGAAGACGGCTCGATTTATTACCGAATCAGCGAATTCAAAAAATACGGCGAACTTTCCCGGCTTGATAAGCGAAATCTTAAAATCGGCGCGAGAATCGCGGCGGACGAATATAACAAAGAAGAGGCGCAGGATTTCGTTCTTTGGAAAGCCGAAAAGCCCGGAGAGCCGTCCTGGCCGTCGCCTTGGGGAAGAGGACGGCCCGGCTGGCACATCGAATGCTCGGCAATGGCGATGAAATATCTGGGGCCGTCTTTCGATATTCACAGCGGCGGCGTGGACCTTATTTTTCCCCATCACGAGAATGAAATCGCCCAATCCGAAGCCGCCACCGGAAAAAAATTCGTCAATTACTGGCTCCACGGCGAGCATCTTTTGGTCGACGGCCAGAAAATGTCCAAATCATTGGGTAATTTTTATACCTTGTCCGACTTGGAAAAGCGCGGCTTCGAACCCTTGAGCTTCCGCTATCTCTGCCTCAACTCCCATTACCGCTCCAAGCTTAATTTCACCTGGGAAGCCCTGACCGGAAGTCAAAATGCCCTGCGCAATCTCCGCGAAGAAATCCTGCGATTAAAAGCGGTAAAAAAAGATGGGCCAGGCGACCCGGAAAAAAATAAAAAATATCAAGCATCTTTTAGCGAAGCGATAAACGATGACCTAAACACCAGCCGCGCTTTGGCGGTTTTATGGGAAATGATAAAAAACAAGGACTTAAACCCGCAGACGCGGATGAAGCTGGTCAAGCAGTTTGATGAAGTGCTTGGACTGGGTCTCGCCAACCTCCAGCCGGCCCGGATTCCTCTCGTCGTCAAACGCCTTCTCCGACAAAGAGAATTATCCCGAAGAAATCAACAGTTTATTCGATCCGATCGCTTGAGAAAAAAAATAGAACAATTAGGATATAGGGTGGAAGACACGGAAGAAGGCGCGATAGTGCTTCCGGGCCGGAATTTATAATTTACTATTTTCCACTTACAACAATTAGAACAATTTAGAACAATTACAACATTTAGAACATTTATAACGTTTAATGCCTAAAGACAATTTGAAACTCCCGCCTCAAGATCTCGAAGCCGAACAATCTGTTCTCGGCTCCCTTCTCATCGACAAAGAAGCGGTTTATTCAATCGCCGACCTGCTCGATCCGGAAGATTTTTACAAAACCGCCAATGCGGAAATCTACAAGGCGATCCTGCGACTGTGGAACAAACAAGAGCCGGTGGACATATTGAGCGTAACTTCCGAGCTGAAAAGAGAGAATAAAATCAAAGAAACGGGCGGCGCCGGCTATCTCGCCGAACTCGTAGAATCGGTTCCGACCGCCTCCCACGTCACTCATTACGCGAAGATCGTCAAAGAAAAGAAAATCCTCCGCGACCTTATTAGCGCGTCCCAGCGCATCACCGAGGAGGCGCTCACCGCGCCGGGCGACATGGAAATGCTCCTCGATAACGTCGAACAGCGCATTTTTTCCATTTCTAAGCAATCCCTTTCCAAAAACTTCGTCCACATTAAACACGAGCTCAAAGAGGCCTATGAAAGAATAGAAAAAATACATCAGGGAGAAAACCAGCTCCGCGGCGTGCCGAGCGGATTCAGCGAACTCGACAAGATGCTTTCCGGCTTCCAGCGCTCGGACCTGATTATCATCGGCGCGCGGCCATCTTTTGGAAAAACCGCCTTTGCTTTGGATATCGCCCGCTACGTCGGCACCAAAACGACCAGCGCCGTGGGGATTTTCTCTTTGGAAATGTCCAAAGAACAGGTCATCGACCGGCTTATTTCCGCCGAAGCCAAAGTGGACCTATGGAAACTCCGCACCGGCCGTTTGCGCGACCCTCTGGAATACGAAACCATCCAGGCCTCTTTGGACCGGCTCTCCAATTCCATTATTTTCATCGACGACGCGCCTTCTCCCAACATCGTGGAAATGAGACGCATGGCGCGACGCCTCCAGGCGGAACAAAAAAACCTCGGGTTAATCATCATCGACTATCTCCAGCTCATCCGGCCGCGGCGCGATTACGACAATACTGTCCAACAGGTTACGGAAATCTCCCACGGACTCAAAGCGATGGCGCGCGAACTCGAAATTCCGGTCATCGCTATTTCCCAGCTTTCCCGCGAAGTCGACAAACGGGACATCAAAATCCCCCGACTTTCCGATTTACGCGAATCCGGCTCCATTGAACAGGATGCCGACATCGTGCTTTTTATCAACCCGCTTTGGAAACAAAACGAAGGCCGGAGCGCCGTTTCTTCCGAAGAAGAAGGCATTACCGACGTGATCATCGCCAAACACCGCAACGGCCCGACCGGCTCAATCAAAGTAAGATTCGACAAAAACCTGGTCAGTTTCCAAAATCTCGAAGCATTCCGGGAAAATCCCGACTCATGAAAATACCCGAACCCATCCGTGGTTTTGTCGATGCTTTTTCCGGACTGCCCGGCATCGGCCCCCGCCAGGCCATCCGGCTGGCTTTTCATATCATTGAAAAAGGCAAAAATTTCAATATCAAGCTTTCGCGCGCCTCTTCTTCTTTGGTTGACCTCAAACCCTGCGCTGAATGTTTTTACGTCCAAGCCGTTGATAACAACCTCTGCGAAATATGCTCCGACGGAAAGAGAAATAAAAAAATAATCGCCGTCGTGGAAAAGCCGACTGACTTGCTTTCCATCGAAAACACGAAAAAATTCGAAGGTGTGTATTTTGTTATCGGAGACCTCCGGAAAACCGGCATCCTCGACACCGAGCAGAAATTACGGCTGAACGCGCTGAAAGCGCGGATTGAAAAAAAACTCGGCGGAAAAGCCGAGGAAATAATCATTGCCATCAATCCAACGAGCTACGGCGACTTAAACGCGACGGTCATCGCCAAAGAACTGACGCCGTTCGCCGAGAAAATAACCCGACTCGGCCGGGGAATCCCGACCGGCGGAGAAATAGAATTCGCCGACGAAGAAACCCTTACTGAAGCAATCAAAAGACGTACTTAAAATTTAACGCCCGTCATACATATACATATAAAAACTACACTCTAATTCCTCTATAGACAAATCCCTGCTATAGCAGGGATTTGTCTATGAGATAAAAATGGAGCTTAGGCGCGATTCCTCCATGAAAGTCAAGATGGGAGAAAGTCGAGATGGGAATTTTATTTTTATAATCTTGTATTATCCGACGATCGGGGGAGAATACAAAATCGCGGATTCGTACATTCGTCCTTCCATCTGTCAGGACAAGTGCCAATTCGTAAATTCGTAAGGTTACTTGATTTCCAAGATCTCCACTTCGGTGAACAACTGGCGGTGTCCTTTCTTTTTGGTGTAACGGTTTTTGGAATGATAGCGGAAGACCATCTTCTTTTCTCCTTTGGCCTGTTGGAGAACTCTGGCTTTCACTTTCGCGCCGTCGATAACCGGACGGCCGATTTCCACGTTGCCGTCATTGGCTTTGAGCAAAACCTGGTCAAAATAAACCTCTTGTTCCGGTTCGGCAATGATTTTTTCGATTTTTATCTTGTCTCCGGAAGACACCAAGTATTGCTTGCCTCCGGTTCTAATTACAGCGAGCATAGGAAATATGGTATCAGAAATAAAAACGCGACGCAACCGCGACGAGCGTGCCGACGGCTAAAATGAAATTCACCGCCTCGAGAAATGCGGCTAAAAACTTTTCGCGCCGGCGAAGAAAAATCGACAAGGCGAAATTCGCGGCGATGAGAGCCGCGGCCGCGACCACGATTTCGAGCGCTTCCTTCTTGCCGGCGATTATCCCTTCGCGCAAAACGACTTCTCCGGCTGGAAAAAAAAGCGCGGTTAGAA
>CAYGEM010000001.1:79395-126381 GCA_964348915.1 uncultured Candidatus Saccharibacteria bacterium
AAAAGCCACGGCGATAAAAATTATCGGGCTGAAACGCAGAGCATTATAAAAAAATCGGGAAGTCGAAGTCATAAGAGCAGCCCCAACGGGAGTCGAACCCGTGTCTTGGCGCTGAGAACGCCATGTCCTGGGCCACTAGACGATGGGGCCAGTTCGCAATGTGATTATAAAGGCATCGACTGCCGGACAGCAAGCAACCCATAAAAATTCTCTTATCCCTTGCCACTTGTCTTCTGTCTCATATTTCTACCGTAACCACTTTCCGTACTGCCTCACTAAAAGCTCTCCGGCTTTCTTTGGTTCGGCCATCAGTTCCAAAACGATTTTTTCCATTCGCACCGCTTGCGAACCTTTAATCAAAATTAAATCACCGGGTCGAATCATTTTCTGAATTTCCAGTCCCGCTTCTTCGCTCGAGTCAAAACTCAATATCCGGTCTGCCGGAAAATTATTCATCTTCGCGCCTTCGGCGATGAATTTCGCTTTGGCTCCCACGGTAACCAGGAAATCGCATGATTTTCTTGCTTGGCGGCCTGCTTCCTCATGGCTCGCGATGGTGTACTGACCGAGCTCGGCCATGTCGCCCAACGCGGCGATTTTTCTTTTGGCCGGAACTTTTTGGAGAGTATTCAGAGCTTCCTCCATCGAAAGAGGAGAAGAATTGTATGAGTCGTCGATAAGCCATGTTTCTTTTATTCCGGCTATCAGCCGCAAGCGTCCGGCCAATGGCTGATAATCCGAAAGCGCGTCGCAGACAGAACCGAAATCCAGCCCTAAAGATAGGCCGACGGCGGCCGCCGCGGCCGAAGCGTACGCCGCGGCCCGGCCGAAAACTCCGTCAATTCTCACCGGAAAAACTTCTTCGCGAAAATTTAGATTAAAAGCGACTCCGGCCGGTCTCCCCTTTTCCAAATGATTATCGAATCCGCTTATTCTCATATTCGCTTTCTCATCGAAACCGAAAGTAAAAATTTTGGCTTTGGTCAATTCCGCCATCGAGAAAACGTCCTGGTCATCGATATTAAGAACAACGGAATCCTCGGGAGACAAAACTGAAATCAGTTTGGCTTTTTCTTTTATAACCTCGGCCGGGTCATGGTAAAACTCCACGTGCACCGGCACCTTGCCCATGGCGGTAATGACGGACACGCGGGGCTTCGCGATATCGAGCAGATAATCAATATCTTTGGGCTTGTCCGCGCCGTATTCAAGAATCAAAAATTCAGGATAAGACCGCCGGAACAACACCTGAACCAAACCGAACCAGAGAACTTTCAACCAGAATAAAAATCCGCCGACTTTCGCGTAATCGCCGATAATGGTAAGCGGGAAACCGATTTCATTATTGAAATTGCCTCGGTTGGCACGGCTGTTTTTGTTTTTGAAAATTGCATAAACGGCCTCTTTGGTCGAGCTCTTCCCGGCGCTCCCGGTAATACCGATAACTGTCGGTTTGTATTTATTTATTATCGCTCCCGCCAGATGTTTAAGCGCGAATTGAAGAATTTTTCGCAATTTTAATTTCACCATTTTTTTAATTATACGCCAACACAATGAGGTTTTGCGAATCGCCGGATTAAAAATTTCAACCGCCGCTCACAATCTTATCCGGGGCCACCTTATAATAATTGAGCATAAACTGGGCGAGTTCGCGAAAAGCCGGCGTAACCGTGATTCCGGCAAGCGGCGCGCCTTCCGGCCTATCCAACCGAACCAAAATGACAAATCTCGCGTCGTAAGCCGGAACGAATCCGATATAGCTGTTGATCACGTCCGCGGTATAGCCGCCCTTTTTTAAGTCCGGCACTTGGGCGGTTCCGGTCTTGCCAGCCACGGTATAACCGCTGATTTTGGCCATCTGTCCTTTCTCGACGGCGGAGACCATCATGCCGATAACTTCGCGGCTCGTTTCTTCGGTAATGGGACGCGACAACTCTTCGGTTTTCTCTTGAATGAGATGCGGCTTAACCATCAATCCGCGATTAGCGATGGTGTTCACCGCGGTAAGAAGCTGTATCGGGGTGATGGCGATACCTTGACCGAAAGAGGCCGTGGCAAAATCGATGTCCTTTCCATTTTTGATAATTTTTACATTGCCGATGACTTCTCCGGGCGCGTCTATCCCGGTCTTGCGCTCGAAACCAAATCGTGAAAGATAATCATAAAAAATCTGATGCCCCATCGTCATTTCGGCGAAAGTGCTTCCCGTATTCAACGACTGCTCAAGCACGGTGGTCATATTTATCCGGCCGTGCGCTTTTTTATCCCAATTCATTATGGCGTGGCCGTTCAGAACCACCCGACCGATATCGTCATATTCCGTTTCCGGCGTGATTTTCCCGGAATCAATGCCGGCGGACATGGTAATCAGCTTGAAGACGGAACCGGGTTCGTAAATCGCCTGAATGAACGGATTCAAAAAATTTTCTAAAGGATATCCTCCGTAATTATTCGGGTCGAAATCCGGTTTGACAGCCATAGCCAGAATGGCGCCGGTTTTCGTTTCCATGGCCGCGATCATCCCTTTTTCCGCTTTGTAATCGACGACCAGCTTACCAAGAATCTGTTCGGCCGCCGACTGGACATTTCGGTCAATCGTAAGACGGACATCGGCGCCGTTCCGCGGCGGAATGATTTTTTCACCGTTCATACGACCTTCTTCTCCGGCAAGTTTATCGTTATAGAAAGATTCCGCGCCGTACTTGCCGATTTTGTCGGTAACAAAACCTAAAATATGGGAGGCCAGTGAACCGTTGGGATAGAAACGAACCGCTTCTTCACCGACATAAACGCCGCGTAAACCGAGCGCTTCTGTCCGGCGGACCTGCTCGTCAGTCGCCTTCTTCTCGAGAATCTGATAAGAGAGTTCCGGCCGATTGATTTTCCGGGCGATTTCTTCGGCGGGCTGACCCAAAATCGGAGCAATAGCCGCGGCGGCTTCCGCGCAATCGGCGATTTCCTTAGGCACGGCGTAAATTACCGGCTGATATCTTTTGATGGCGGCCGGAACCAAATTTTGACCTGCGTCAGTGAAAAAAATACTTCCGCGTTCCGGCTCAAGCTCTCCGGATAAAACACGCTGGGACTCGGCGCGAGTCAGATAATAATCGCCTTTTTGTATCTGCAGGTTATAAAAATTAAACACCGTCCCCGCGTAAAGCAGGGAGAAAATTATCGAAATTAAAGCGAGGCGATTTCCCATTTCGGATTCGGGTCCTTCACCAATCCCTTCTCTTCAGCGAACCTCTTCATATTCTCCAGGTCGGTTAAGGAAAAAATCCGGTTTTTAAACTCGGCGTTGGAAAGACGCGAGTTCTCCAGCCGCGCCTCCAAAGACCGCGCTTCCTGACGATAGCTGACTGACTTGGCATACAGAAAAATGCTGAATGTGAAACAAGCGGCAGTCGCGAGCGCGCTAAAAAGGATAACGGCGTTCCAGCGGCTTCTGTTTTTATTAGGTCGGACTACGGTCATTGGTTTTTATTTCTATGATATTTTTATCGCCCTTAGTTTGGCCGAACGCGCCCGGGGATTATCTATTATTTCCCGACGTCCCGGCACTATCGGTTTCTTGTTAATCGCTTCGGCTGTTCCGGCTTTCTGCATTTCCCGGAAAGATTCTTTAACAATCCGGTCTTCCAGCGACTGAAAGGTGATGATGACAATCCGACCGCCCGGCGAAACGATTTCCGTCAACCGGTCGAGCGCCTGCTTCAGGTTTTCAAGCTCATGGTTCACGTAAACGCGGAAAGCGAGAAAAGTCCGGGTCGCCGGATGGATTCGGCCGCGTTCGTAATTCTTCGGCGCGTTTCCTTCGATAATCCGAACCAGTTCTCCGGTGGTCTTCACCGGTCCCTTTCTCTCGGCGCGGAAAATGGCTTCGCTTATTTTCCCGGCGAAACGCTCTCCGCTTCCGCGAACAATCCGGTAAATTTCCTCTTGACTCAAATCCCGCAAAGCCATCCAGAGAGGCACGCTTTCATCGCTATAAGTCATAAGCAAGGGTTCGTCTTTCAGAAAGCTGAACCCCCGGCCCTCCTCGAGTTCAAAGGAAGAAAAACCGAGATCAAGGAGCAAACCGTCCGCCTTAGGCAGATTGTATTCCTTGATAATCTCCGGTAGTTCGGCGAAGTTCCGGGGCGCGACGATTATCCTCGTTTCGGAATCCTTTGTTTTCTTTTGAAATTCTTCCGCGGCCTTTTTATTCCAATCGAGCCCGAGGAATATTCCTTTTTTTCCCAGCCGTTTGATTATCTCTTCGGCGTGTCCGCCGCCGCCCAGAGTCCCGTCGATGAAAAATTCTCCGGGCTTCGGGTCAAGCGCGTTTATCACCTCCTGTAAAAGAACCGGAATATGAGACATAACTTACGACTCACAACTTATAACCGACGACCATGGTCGTTTTCTTTTGCCATCAGTTCTAAGTCGTAAGTCATGTATTAAAATCAAATGCCCAACTCCCCCATTTTTTCGGCGATTTCATCGGAAGAGCTTTCGGTTTTTTCCTTGTAAGCATTCCATATTTCCGCGTCCCAGATTTCAATACGGTTGTACAATCCGGCCACCGTTGTTTCTTTTTTCAATCCGGCGTATTTCCGCAGATATTCGGGAAGCAAAATCCTCCCCTGACCGTCCAATTCACAGTCCACGGCGCCGGCAAGCATAAGCCGCGAGAAAGCGCGCGAGTTCGCCTGTGCCAAAGGAAGAGCGATTAATTTCTGCGCAAGCGCTTCCCAGTCCTTCGCGTTAAAAACAAAAAGGCATTTATCAAGGCCGCGGGTAACGATGGCGCCGGCGCTCAATTCATTCCGGAATTTGGCCGGGACGGCAATTCGTCCTTTAGCGTCTAAATTGTGGTTGTATTCTCCGATGAACATGATTTTGTTTGACTTATCCCCAGTAAAGCAGGGTTATCCACACAGTTATCCACAATTCCCCACTTTTATGTCCATAATAATCTCTCTCCCCCACTCTGTCAAAGAACGATTTATCCACAAGGTCGAAAACGAAAAACCGCCGCTTAGTTAACGACCAACTGGCTGGTCGAGAGCTAAGCGGCGGTGTGAACTACCTTTGGCGACAGACATCCACCGAGAAGAAGAGGGTCATTATGTCGCCTCGACCCTCCGCCCGACCGCCGAGGTACATGTTTGTCCAATATTCAGCGGCTTCTTTCTTACCAGCCGCTCGGAGTACCGCGAGCGCATCCCCAAGGAGAACACCGAAGCCAAGATACTCCGGCTTGGCATCAAGGCTGCTATCGTCCAAGATACCGATGGGAAAGACGCTAACTTGGACCGTTTTCCCTCCCTTCTTGGCCAAGACGGATGACACAGGAAGGATCAAACCCTTCCAAGCCTCGCGGACCCAGAGAGGATGTCCTCCCTCGGGGTCGCCTACAATCTCCACTTCCATTCTGTCTCACCTCCCTCCAATTCAATGTCCATTCTGGCAAAAAAAGACTACTACAAGAGAGAGAGATTGTCAATCCGATATTTTCAAAGAAAGACGCTTATTTATTATTTTCAATTGAATTAAATACAAAATCATAAAACACTACTCTTTTCACGATCGTGAAAAGAGGAAAGTATTGGAAGATTGAGATTAATGCGCCTGTTTAATTAGTGAATGCCCTCTCAAGCTCCGGCACAATCTGTTTCTTGCGCGACATTACGCCTTCCAGATAGACCGAATTATTTTCCGGCTTCTTAGCAAAAGCTTTTTCGATAATCGCCGGATCGCCAACGAATAAAAACTCGGTGGCTTCTTTGATGATGTCGGTGGCCATAAACGCCGCCAATTCATAATTATTTTCTTCTTTTGTTTTTCTAAGACAATCCAAAAGCTCCAGCCGTCTTTCTTCAATTTCGTCAGGGTCGACGATTTCCACCTGCCCGATGGCTATCTTCTTTCCGTTAAAATCAAAAATTTTCATGTCCGAGCCGGCGATAACCGCGATGTCCTTTCCTTTCAGGGTCGCGTTTTGTTTTTTGATTTCAATGCCGAATTCTTCCATATCGGCGATTCCCGCGATCTCGGCGAGCTTTTTCGCCATTTCCCTGTCCTCTTCCGTAGTCGTAACGGAACGAAAAACCACCGTGTCCGTCAGGATGGCCGAAAGAAGCAATCCGCAATAGCTTTTATCCTTGATTATTTCATTCCAAAAAAGTTTGGCGACAACAGTCGCGGTGGCGCCCAACGGCTCGGTATGGACAAAAATAGGCAAGCCGTAAGACAAATTGATTTTGTGGTGGTCGATAATGCCAACTAACTCCGCCTTATCGCCTCCGTCCACCATCTGCGAGATTTCATTATGGTCAACCAAAAAAAGTTTTTTAGCTTCGGCGTTTTCTATTTTCTCCGGCAACACCGCGTTAAAACGATTAAGGATAAAAAGCGTATCGGCATTGACTTCGCCGGCTCGCGCCGGAACATATCCTTTCAGTCCGGCCAAAACTATGGCGGAGCAAATACTGTCCGGTTCCGGATTTTTGTGGCCAATGACGTAAATTTTATCCTCCATATTTTCCAATTTAACCAAGGTTCAATAATTAAGCAAGGTCTAAATATTTTCTTCCTTTTAAATTTTCCGGAAGATACTCCTGTTCGACCGGCTCTTCGTATTCCGGATTGTATTTATAACCCTTGCCATAGTCCAAATCTTTCATCAGTTTGGTCGGCGCGTTGCGCAGATGGAGCGGCACACCCTCGTTGGGAAAATTTCTAATATCCGCTTTTACTTTTTCGTAGGCCATATACAACTTGTTGTTCTTCGGCGCCCGGGCCAGATAAGCCGCGGCCTGGGCGAGATTTACGCCGCATTCCGGCATGCCGTTAAAATGAGCGGCTTCGTAAGCGGCCACGGCCTGGACTAAAGCATTCGGGTCGGCTAATCCCACGTCCTCCGAAGCAAACCGGATAAGTCGCCTCGCCACGTAAAGCGGATCTTCGCCGGATTCAAGCATTCTTCCCAACCAGTACAAAGCGCCGTCCGCGTCACCGCCGCGCATGGACTTATGCAGAGCGGAAATAGCATTGTAGTGTTCTTCTCCGGCCCGGTCGTAAAGCAGATGGCTTTTTTGCAAGGACTGTTTGATTTTTTCCTCATTGATTTCAATTGTCCCGTCTTCATCCGGGGAAACGGCTCTCACGGCTAATTCCAAAGCGTTGAAAGCTACCCGGGCGTCGCCGTCCGACATATTGGCCAAAAATTTTATGGTTTCCTCGTTGATTTTGATTTTCAACCCGCCGAATCCCCTTTCCTTATTCGTCAGGGCCTGTTTGATTAAAAACTCAACGCCTTCCGGTTCGAGCGCTTTCAAAACAAATACCCGGCAACGCGAGAGCAAAGCCGAATTGACCTCGAAAGACGGATTTTCCGTGGTGGCGCCGATTAAAATAATCGTTCCGTTCTCGACGTAAGGCAAAAAAGCGTCCTGTTGGGCTTTATTGAAACGGTGAATTTCATCGACAAAAAGAATCGTGCGTACGCCTTCTCTTTTCTGCCGCTCTTCCCCCAAACGGATAATTTCGCGCACTTCTTTGATATTGCCGCTCGCGGCGCTGAAATTAACGAAAACCGACTTAGTCGTCCTGGCGATAACCCGGGCCAAACTGGTTTTTCCGCAGCCGGGCGGCCCCCAAAAAATCATCGAGGGCACCTCGTCCCGCTCGATAGCGGCGCACAAAATCTTGCCGGGGCCGATAATTTCGTCCTGACCGACAATATCCTTGAGTTTCTCCGGCCGCATTCGGTCGGCCAAAGGCGCGTTTTTGGCTACTTTCTTTATATTCTTTTGGGGTTCGTTCCCAAAAAGGTTCATTGAACTAATCTTACCAAAACCGGCTCAAACCCGGAAATATTTCGACCAGCGGTCGTAAAGCTCGCGGGTGGCCCGAAGGTCGCCGACATTGTATCTCGCTATATCCAAAAACTTCTTGGCGCGAAAAAGCTCACCTACGTCATCGCCGGTAACTCCTCCCGCTTTAGGACTCTCAATGCCGAAAGCGCGGCACCACAAGTGAAGATTCCCTTTTCGCCGCATCGCGCCGTAAAAAGTGAACTGGTCCAGCAAATCGATGTGGGCAGAATCGTATTTCTGGCTGTTCAGATAGCGGTTGGACATCAGATTTTTTGTCGGTTCTATTTGATGGACAGCCGAACGGATGACAAGAAACGGCGCGTCGAAAGTCCGACCGTTAAAAGTCACGAATTCATCATAACGAACGGCAATCTCCCAAAAACGCCGAAGCATTTCCTTCTCGGTCATTGATTTGAACTTGAATCCGTCCTCGGAAAATTCGGCGACATCCTCTCCGGCTGACTGGAAATAAACCGCGCCCTGATTGGTGTCGTAATCCAAAACGCCGATGGCGACGATCTCGCCGGTGAGCGGCGAAAAGCCGAGACCTGATTTCATCTCCTCCAAGGCGACCGCATAATCGTCATCGGAAGAGGATTCTTTTTCCAACCACCGGGTCAAAACGCCCTTTGTCGTTTCATCAAGCGATTCGTAATCTTCCCCGATTGTCTCGATATCGATAATTAACTTGGGCATAATAGTTTTATAACGGGCAGTTTGTCCTTTGGCTCAATTCTTCAATGGATTGAACTCCGATGATTTTCTCTCCGTCACCGAAAATCCAGGTTGGAACGTTCTCGATGCTTTTCTGCTGACATTCCGCGACATTCTGAAAACAATCGACGTAACGCACCAGCTGGAATGAATCGCCGAATATTTTTTTCTGTTCCTGACAATGAGAACAAACATTTGTCCCGTACATCACCGCTCCTTTTTCAGAAAGACAGCGGGCGAAATCATCCAGCGAATTATTCGATGAATTGGCAGGATTATTGCTTCTGACAAAAAGGAGAATAGTTCCCGCGGCAATCAGCAAAATAATCGCCGGGGCTAAAATTATTTTTTTCATTCTCCGCAACAATCAACCAATTTATCGACGATGTCCTCCAAGCTCCACGGCTTATCTTCTTTGGCAATCTGCCTTACATCTTTCAGGCTGACCAGTTTCAGGCGCACCGCCCAAAAAAGCGAATAAACTTTATAGGCGTAAGCGAGAATTTTTTTCGCTTCTTCTTTTTTGCCGTCGGATAACAGTTTCGTACCGACTTCCATCAACCGCATGGTGGTCGCGAGAAGATGTTTGGAAACGCACCAGGTTTCGCCCTCGTGTTTGTCGATCATCCGGCCGAGCAGTTCCTTGCGTATCTCGCGCGTTTCACTAAGCAAATCGTAATAACTGAAATCGCCGGTTTTCGCGCCGGTAAAGAAAAAATGCTCTTCCAAACTGATGAGATTCATCACCGCCAAGCTCAAATCTTCTTCGGTAGAAAGGTCGACGCTTCCGCTTTCTTTCATTTTTTTGACCTTCTCGAAAAGCCCCTGAAATTTTTTCTGCGTTTCCTCGTTTATTTTTTGTTCCATATTGAAGTTGAGTTACGACTAAATTAAGAAAATTATAACGCCGAGAACGACCATCGCCAAGCCGCCGATGATTTTCATTCTGCGGCCGTTGTCTTTCCTCCATTTCTCGACCGCGTCAAGCAAAGTTTTCTTGGAGGAAACGAAAAGGACGACGAGGAGAGGCAAAGTGAAAATGATGTTGTATATCAAAAGGTAAACCACTCCCCGGCCATAGGTGGCCCGGTCGTGCAAAAGCCCAATGATTGATAAATAAGGGCCGCCAGTGCAGGGAAACTCGAAAATTCCCACCAAGACGCCGAGAATGAAAGCCGCGGCCACAGAACTCTTCTCAATAAGGGTGGCAATCTTTCGATGGGTGAATTCCGGAATTTTCAATTTGACCGGAAACTTCGGCCAGAAAACACTAATTAATTCTATAAATCCGACCGCGATAAGAATAATCGCGCCGATTTCCGCCATCAAACCGGAAACGCCGAATAAACCGATAGCTTTGAGCAGTCCCAATCCGATTCCCAAATAAGCGACGAAGATTCCGAATACGTAAAATAATCCGATTTTCAAAATATCCCTTTTCATCGCTCCGGCGCTCAAAAGAAAAGCAATAGTAAGCAAAAGCACGGAAAAGGAGCAAGGATTGACGCAGTCGACGAGCGCGGCGGCGCAGACCACCGGCAACAAGCCGTCGGAATCGACCCGATTCCCAACGAAAACGGCAAGAACAGCCAAAATAGCGGCGGCCGCCAAGAAAATCAAAAATAATTTTTTATTGCGCATAATGGGCTCGGGAGGAATCGAACCTCCGGCCTTTCCGATGTGAACGGAACGTTCTAACCGCTGAACTACGAGCCCTTTCGGCTAAATATAAACCAAAAAGGCGCGCCCTTCAATCAACCGGAGAAAACGCGCCTTTAAGGACAATGAATTATTGTAATTCGACGGTCGCGCCGACTTCTTCGAACCGTTTCTTAAGCTCTTCGGCCTCTTCTTTCTTCAATCCTTCCTTGACCACCTTCGGCGCCGCGTCAACGATGTCTTTCGCTTCTTTCAGGCCGAGGCCGGTAACCTCCTTGACGATTTTAATCACGTTGATTTTCTGGTCGCCGCTCGCTTTGATCAAAACATTGAAAGAGGTCTTTTCTTCGGGTTCGGCTCCTCCGCCAACTGCTCCGGCCGCGGCCGGCGCGGCGGCGGTAACGCCGAATTTTTCTTCCAACGCCTTAACGAGTTCGGCCAATTCAACCACGCTCAAGGTTTCTATCTTTGAGATAATATCTTCAAATTTTTCCATGTTTATCTTCTTTATTTAAGCTACCTGCTTCGACCTTTCTTTTAGGACATAGAGGAACGCGCTCAAAGGAGCGGCAATAGTACCGACCACTTGAGCGAGAAGAACTTCGCGAGACGGCAATCTGCCGAGCATAATCACCTCTTCCCCTGGAAAAAATCTTTTTTCAACCAGGTCCCAGCCGCCGAGTATTTTTATTTCCTTGTTTTTTACGAGGAGCGCGGCAACCGGCTGTATCTCTTCGGGAGAAAAAACCGTGGCCGCCTGGCCCTCGAATGATTCGGGATTGAAATCCGCTCCGGCTTTTTCAAGGGCAATCCGCAAAAGTTTCTTCTTGATTACTTCAACCAGGCCTCCTTCTTTGCGGATTTTCCCTCTTATTTCGTTCAGCTTATTGGCCTTACTGCCGGAAAAATCAAAAAAAACCAGGGTTTTATTTTCGCCGATTCGCTTCAGTCCCTTTTCGATTATCTGTTCTTTTTCTTTGCGCGTAAGCATAATAAAAAAACCGCGTTGTCCGCAGCTTATAAAGCCATATCGACCCTCGGCAGGAAATTAAGCTCTGATGGCGCCTGCTGTCTGCGGATTGAATAAAGTATAACGCGAGGAGGGCAAAAGTCAAACACTACGCGACTTATAACTGGGGTCATCGGTCGTTGGTCGTTAGTCGTAAGTCGTTAGTTGGTGACAAGCGGCACGAAGACAAAACCCGGATATTTCTTTGCCTTGAATTCGTCTTCCTTGATTTTATCAATCACCACAATTTCGTTTTCAACCGGCGCGACAATGCGGCCGCCAACTTTTAACTCCTCTTTCCACGCTTCGGGAATTTCTTCGCCGGCGGCCGCGGCGATAATTTTGTCGAATTCCATTCCTGCGATTCTTCTCGAGCCGTCAGCCAATCTTATCTCGACTATTCCCTTTCCAATAAAATTATATTTGGCGATATTTTTCTTTGCCATATCCGCTAATCCCGGAATGCGCTCGATGGCGATGACTTTCCCCTTTTCTCCGACGCAATAAGCGAGCAGAGCCGTCTGCCAGCCGCTACCCGCGCCGACATCAAGAATTATTTCTCCTTTTTCCGGTTGAAGCTCTTCGAGCATAAAAGCCACGGTAAGGGGCTGGGAAATCGTCTGGTCGAATCCGATAGGTAAAGCCGTATCCTCATAGGCCAGCTTTTTATATTCCGGGAGCACGAAATCTTTCCGGTCGATTTTCCGAAACGCCTCGATAATGAGAGGAGTTTTTAAAAAACCCAAAGAGACAAGAGACGATATTAAAAATTCACTCATATTTGACGATTAAATTATATTACAGTATCTTAAAATCAAGAAAGGAGGTGGGTCTTTGAAGAGGAGGAGAGAAAGGAGCGGAACGCCCCGAGCGCCCCGAGGGGCGCTCCCGAAACCCCCGGACAGGGACCGGTCCAATGGGACGATCTGTCCCAACGGACCCGAACGTGTTTCACCGAGGAAAAAGAAGAAGAGGTAATCTCTTCTGTCCTCTACCCTCGGTTCGATAGAAGGGAGGTGATAACACCCGCACGCAAGATGTGCGGGTTTTTATTTCTTTGTTTCCTTATGCAGAATACTCTTCCGGCAGAATTTGCAGAACTTCTTCAGTTCAATCTTGCGTTCCACCTTCTTTTTGTTCTTGCGGGTATAATAATTTATCCGCTTACAAACGGAGCATCTCAAGCGGATAAGATTTTCGGAAAATTTCGATTTAGCCATACTCTGTAAATTTAATCGCTATCTTGCCAAAAGGCAAGATTTTGGAGCCCACGCGCAGATTTGCACTGCGGACCTCATTCTTACCAAGAATGCGCTCTGCTACCTGAGCTACGTGGGCAATGCAGAAATTTTAAAATGAAAATTGAAAAATGTAAAACGAGGTTTTCTTCCCCAAAATTTACTTTTTATTCCGATGCTCTAAAATTTTGCTGTTAAAGCCAGCGGTCGGATTTGAACCGACGACCTACTGTTTACAAAACAGTTGCTCTGCCGCTGAGCTACGCTGGCAAAATCTCGAAAGACGACTCTCTGCTTCGACCTCACGTCGAAGTCCGACTTTGGTCGGACCGCTGAGCTAAGGTGGCGACCTATTCAATTTAGGCCTTAAGGCCGAAAATGTAAAACTTCTTGTCACTGTGTGCCCTTTGTTTGAAAATGCGCGAACCTTTTTCGCCTGCCCGCCAAAGCCCGAAGGGCGACGGAGGGAACGAAACTGACTGATTGCCGCGCTTCGCGCGGCAGAACCGAAACTGAACGCTCGGGCGAGCAAAAATCGGAAAGTTTAATCTTGGTGCGCAGAGGAGGATTCGAACCTCCGTAGCCCGTAGGGCGTCCCGACCTACCTTTTATTAAATCCATAGTGCGCAGGGCAGGATTCGAACCTGCGTAGCCCATAGGGCGTCAGATTTACAGTCTGATGCGATTGGCCGCTCCGCCACCTGCGCACTATAGATTTAATTTAAAAGAATATCGGGATGCAATTGACCACTCTGCCATCTGCGCTCGTTATGATTTTATATCCTATCCGCGAAAACGCCATAGAGGCGCCCCGACCTGCTGTCGGGATGACAATTGACCGCTTTATCCCGCCAAAGGCGGCGATCTGCCATCTGCGCGAACCGCAGTTATTAAATTAGACCAAATTAACGGAAAAATCCAGTAAAAAATGCGGGATACAATTAAAAACAATTTATAAAGCCGAAGAAGGTTGGGATCTTTATTGTGAAAAATGTTATAAACAGGAAATTTATTGATAGAATTTTTTATTTCATCAATAAACAATGATTTATTCTAGACAATGCCACTTTTTCAATAATAAAATCTTTATTAAAATCTTTTAATAAATCTAATCCTTTTTTAGGATATTTGGTTATAACCACAATCATCGGACCATTTGAAGAAACAAAAAAACAATTTTCCTCAATTTTTAACGAACCGAAAAGTTTTGAGAAAATATTGAATATAAACGAATCAAAAAGTAGGCCGTGCGACATCCAGCGAAATTTGAAATACTGAGGAATGTCACCATACGCACCAATGGTATACATGTTAATTGCTTTAAATAAAACTGAATAATCTTTTTTATTAATTGCTGGCACAATCCTTTCTTTCAATAAGTTTTCCTTGATGTCTCCCCAATCTTTGTCTATATTTTTGAGTCGTACTAATTCTTTTTTATTAAGTTCAATATCTTGAACCTTACTAATGGGTTTTATCTTTTTAGGATAAAGCAATATCACACAATATTCTTTAGGCAATTGATCCA
This sequence comes from uncultured Candidatus Saccharibacteria bacterium, assembly GCA_964348915.1. Classification (GTDB taxonomy): domain Bacteria; phylum Patescibacteriota; class Minisyncoccia; order UBA6257; family Colwellbacteraceae; genus CAYGEM01. The sequence continues at coordinate 93,406 of CAYGEM010000001.1, forward strand.
CGCACCATACATCAGACTCCCCTCCCATAATTACTAATGACTTACCCGATAGTGCTATGGCAGTAGATCCCCCAATACTTGCCGCGGGTGAAAGAAAATCTTTTTTACTGCTTTCTTCTCCATAATTTTGGGAAATCAGTTTGGTAATCTGCTCAACAGATAATGGCTTGCTCATTAAGATATTAATAGCCCCAGCGACTGCCGACATAATAGCCGATGAAGAACCTAATCCGCCATGGGAAATTCCGTGTAAATTCTTAGCCTTAACATCAAAGCCTATTTCTATTTTAAGGGTCTTTTGCATTATTTTTATTACATGCTCAATAATGGCTTTATGACTAATGGAAGAATTAATTACATTATTTTTATCATCTCTTATCGCCACAGTTACTTCTGTGAATTTATTTATCGCAAAATTTATAGAATTTACCGGGTATATTTGTGTTTTTGGAGGATTAACGAAAAAATTATGATGGCAAAGAAAAGTGTTAACTCTTGCAGGAACAATAATCTTACAACTTTTTTCCTTAACCGAAACTTTGCCAATTTTTACATTCAGCGGATTTGAAAGGTGGCCGATTTTGTAATAATTTTTCTTATTCATACTTAATTGCACGATTTTAAATTACTAACAAGCTTATTAATATTTTTATAACTATGGTCTTTTCTTGTGATTATCTTAAATATTTCTTTTTCTATACCACTTATTTTAACCATTGAGGAACTTATCGCATAAGATTTTAATACCTTGCGAATTTTTTCTTCCTTATCTTTGCTCGTATTAGTGAGATAAAAGACAATATAATTCAGTGTCGAGTCATAGAGTAATTTTATAGAACTATTAGTGGATATTGCTTTAGCTAAGAATCGCGCTTTTTCTATAGCATTTAAGATATCTTTTTTAATATCAGAAGCATCGTTAATTGATAATATACTATACATTGCGATAACATCTGCACCCTTTCTACTGCCGCTTAAAGTTTGATCGGCGCTATCAGACAAGTATGGTGCATGAGTGATAACATGCTCCTCCAGCCCAGGACGAAAGATTATAGCTCCTGATGCGACTGGCCCTCCTATGGTTTTACTAAAATCAACACTAATTGAATACAGAGATTTGATGGAAAATACATCTTTGGATTCTTCTAGAAATGGAAGTAAAAACCCTGAAAAAGCCGCATCGACGTGAAAAAAGATATTGTTGAACTTTGAATCAATAATAAATTTATCGATTTCTTTAACGGGGTCAATCGCACCGCATTCCGTAGTCATAACCGTAAGAGGTAGAATTATAGGATCATTGCTATTGTCCCTAATTTTCTTAATATGTTCTGCTATTTCCTCGTAGCTTGCTTCACCCAGCGAATCTGTTTTTATATCAATAATTTCATTATTGCCACTGTCATAAACACCCAATAACCTCAATGCTTTTGCAATTGAGTAGTGGGCGTTATCGGGGATAATCCAATAATTTTTATTACCTTTTAATTCCCATGCCCATTCTCTTGCAATCCACATCGCATAAATATTAGCTTCCGTTGCTCCACTAGTGACATATCCCGAAAATGTCGAAAATGGCAGGTTGAGAATTTGGACAATCCTCTGTAATAATTTCTTTTCCAAATATCTTGTGAAATTGAATGTTCCGCTATCAGATATTTTCATATCTTCGCTGGCTGAAATTCCTTTTGCGTGCAATAGAATATTATTATAGTTGTATCTGCCGAACCAAAAGGGGAAAAATCGTGCGCTGAATCTTAACGGGGTCCATGGCCTGCCAAAAACCATGCCTCCGCGCAGCCGGGAATCATAACAACTTTTAATAGTTAAAAAATTAAGAGTTTTAAAAAATTTGATTATTTTCTTCACGGATTTATTTACTTATTTTTTTAAATCCTTTTTCTTCCATTAATTTATCGATTTGAGAAATAGTATCCTGTGGCACTCCATGAACAGGAACTATCTGACTAATCTTCATTAAAGCGGATGCTTGAATAATCTGTTCTTTTTCAGTTTCGGCACCTTCTAATCGAACCCGCCGATCTTCATCATTATTTAATCCACGTTGAATTAATTGTGCTTCCAATTCTTGTCTGCCTAACGGAAGCATTCCTATTACCGTGCTTTCGGGTAACAAATGACTTACATCGCTGACTAAATTTGAAGCTGGTGCTTCAACTACGATATTATTTCCCTCAACTGCAATAGTAAATATGATATCCAAATTATAACCATAGGCGTTACCATAATTACGGGCAGGCAAAAATATCTTATCTTCTGCTTTCCTCCTGGTAAATTCCTCTTGAATTAAAGAAACTCCTCCAATTTCATCTTCACCAGGTCTTAATGGGCGAGTAGTTAAAAAAGGTGGCTCAACAAAGCCATAATTTTCAACAAGGTGTTTTATTACCATTGTTTTACCACTTCCACTTGGTCCTGATATGACAACGAATTGTTTACTCCTTTCCCCTACTTCTCTCAATTTTTCCCTCTCCGGATTCATATCCTTTTCTTGGTTTGCATCAAATGGATTAGTTTCGCCTGGATTATTCATATAGTTTTAGAAGTATTCGATAAAACGCTTTTTAAGCTCGGAGAATACTTCTTTTTTAAAGTTAAACCTAAAACCCGAACGATTACTTAAGTCTTCTAGAAGTTGATAAAATTCCTTATCATTTAAAACTGTTAGTCCAAGTTCACGGCAAACAGATGTAAGTTTTTCATTTACCATTTTAACCGAGTTTGAATCTGCCATAATTTCTGCCTCAAAGTAATAACCCCACCCAGGAACGTCTACTAATGCAAATTCGATACCCTGATACTCATACGCATAAGTTTTCGTAGCTTGAAGAACACCATAATAAAATCCTAAAATAAAAAGAAGTTCTATCGCTTCTTTAAACTGCGATGGATTCAATGGAAAAGAAAACTCTTTTCTGGCATCAGCCCCGCTTGATTTGCCGTATTTTAATACAATCTCTGCTTCTTTATTAGTAATCCTTATCCTCAAGTCCAGTGGGCTTTTAGGTACTTTCAACTTCTCTTTCCCTCTAGGAAAATATATAATCGAAAATCTATCTTTTTCTTTAACGAATTTTCCTTCTTTTTCAAAAAATTTCCTAAGGGTATCGAATTTTTCCCTAGTTAAGGTTCCACGGTGCTCTACTTCAATATTTTTTGTCATATTTTTAATTTACTTTCTTAATAATTTACAAAAATTTATAACTTTGGATATATTTCATTAATAATATCATCTGGTATTTCACGTATTGCTTTATTAAAGTATCCCAATAAAATTGGGTATCGTTTTTTTACAAATATTTTTCACAAAAATTATCTACTGGATTAGGCCAGATATTAACTGAATTACTATTTAACTTTAATCTTAATACGCGGGTGGTAATTATTAAATTAGACCAAATTAACGGAAAAATCCAGTAAAAAATGGTTAGCCCAAAATCCCGTTGCCATTCGAGCCGTTCTGGCCGTTATTGGCCGGCGGTTTGTTTTTTTTGGCCAAACGGCCGTCAACCAAATTGGTCACTTTCATAAGAAACACCTTGGCTCTTCGCAAAAGCTTTTCCCGAAAAATATCAAGATTGTCGTCAATCTTGTCGAGCGGAATTTTTTTCGCCAACCGGTCAAGCAAATTCTCTTTGCGAGGACCCGCTTCTTCCTCTTCAATTTTCGGAATCGCCGATGCGAAAATAAAAATCATCGCCGCCAAACTCGCCATAAATAAAAGTTCAACGAAAAAGCTATAAGGCATATCTGCAGAATTTCTCCACCCGAATGTTTTCTCCGGTCCTGGCAATCACTCCTTTAATGAGGTCGGCAACGGTAATTTTCTCGTCGCGAATATAGGGTTGTTTCAGCAAGGATTCCACGTCTTCCGGCTCCATAGCCGCAATTTGCATACCGATGTCGCGGGCGAGCGTTCGGAAATCCTCCAGACGCGCCACGAAATCGGTTTCGCAATGAATTTCCAAAAGTACGCCGATACGGTCGTTATGAAGATAAGAAACCACCAATCCGGCCGAGGTCTGCCGGTCCGCTTTCTTCTCCGCTTTTATCAATCCGCGTTCCCGGATTATCTCCAGGGCCCGGTCAAAATCTCCTTTCGCCTCTTCCAGGGCCTTTTTAATATCCATCACTCCCGCTCCGGTAATTTCCCTGATTTTTTTAATTTCCTCGGTTTTCATTCCGCCGGTTGTTCCTGTTTTTCCGCCGGACGCTCTTCTTCCGGCTGGTTGGCTTTTTCTATTTCGGCAAGCAAATAATTCAAAACCCAGGCGATGCTTTTCGGATTGCGGTCATTCGCCGGAATGGGATAATTTATCATTTCCGGATTGGCGTTGGTATTTAATACCGCCACAACCGGTATGTTGATTTTCTTCGCTTCTCTTACGGTTGTCTTATGTTTTTCCGAATCGATTACTACCAGCGCCGCCGGCAATCCCTTCATCTTTCTCACGCCACCGAGGAAAATTTCCATCTTTTCCATTTCCCTATCGATCATCAATCTCTCTTTCTTGGTATATTTATCCAGCCCGCCTTTTTCTTTTTCCTCACGCAAGCGGTTGAATTTTTCTATGCGCGCCGAAAAAACTTTGAAATTCGTCAGCGTCCCGCCAAACCATCTTTCGGTCACGTACGGCTGGCCTAATTTTTCGGCGATTTCTTTGACGGCCGTTTTGCTCGCCGGAGCAGTGCCGACAAACAAAATGGTTTTCCCTCCGGTGACGATTTCCCGCAGAAAAGCGGCGGCAACCTTGAGAAGGCGGATAGTTTGTTCCAGATTGATTATTTCCACTCCGCTCCGGGTCGAGTGGATAAACGGCTTCATTTTGGGATGGGTTCTCGATTTGGAAAATCCGAAAAGCAGGCCAAGCTCGGCCATTTCCTGAAGGGTCAGCAAATCCTCCGGAGAAAGTCCGACAGCCGGTTCTTCATTCCTCGCTTCTTCGATTTCAACCTGGTCCGTATCAATCATGATTAAAGTTTAGCGAACGCCAATTGAAAAATTATACTTCTCCGGATAACGACTGTCAACGCTTTTTCCCTCCTTGTTTCTCGCGCCATTCCTCTATTTTTTTGTGGTCGCCGGCGACGAGAACTTTCGGAACGCGCCGAATTTTACCATCCAGCCCGACTTGTTCCGGACGGGTATAAACCGGGTAAGAACCCTTTATCTCCTCCAGAGATTCCTGTTTGCCAAGCACACCCGGGATAAACCGGCTTACTGATTCGACAAGCGCCATAGCCGGCAACTCTCCGCCGCTCAACACGTAATCTCCTATGGAAATTTCTTCATCCGCCACATATTTGGCCACCCGCTCGTCAACACCTTCGTAACGCCCGCATATCAAAATAATTTTTTTGTACCGGGAAAGTTGTTTGGTTTTTTTCCCGTCAAGCTTTTCCCCACGGGTACTGAACAGGATAACGCGCGTTTTATTCCGCGGTATCTTCGCGCGCCGGGCTTTTTTCAGCAATTCGCCTACGGCGCGGTAAATCGGTTCGGCCATAAGCACCATGCCCGGACCGCCGCCGTAAGGCCGGTCATCCACTTTGCGATGTTTCAGCCGGGAAAAATCACGAAGATTAATCACGTTTATTTTAATCAATTTATTCCGCAAAGCCCTCTTCAGGATGGATTCGTTCAAATAGGAATCGAATATGCGGGGAAAAATGGTGATAATATCGAATGCAAGCATGTTTATCTCATTCTAACCACAAAAAACCCCGCTGTCACCGTTCGGGTCAAAAGAGAGTCGGTTATAAGACATCTCTCCTCATCTGAACGGTCAAGCGGGGTTTATAGCTGAAAGAACTACTTTAAACGTTTCCTTCCGGGGCCGCCGTTTCGAGATTCGTCTCGGCCGCCCTAATCCCCCCTTCCGGTTCTTCAATCTTCAAATTAACCCGGGCGTCGTTCTTCATTCCCACTATCTTCAAGAGCGCGCGAATCGATTTGGCCGTGTTGCCTTTTCGGCCGATAATCTGACCCATGTCTTGCGAGTTAACTTTCAGGGAGAGCAGTACCCCTCGTTCATCTATTTTTCTTGTCACGATTACGCTTTCGGGATAGTCAACCATTGCCCGAATCAAGGCCTCAAGAAACTGCTGGTCAGCCGGTTTTTCCATATCTTTTCTCGATTAAAATGCTCCGACCTTTAGGGAGATGTTTGAGTCGCTTTACGCAGATAAGCGGCGACGGTAGGAGTCGCTTTCGCGCCGTTTTTTATCCAATAATCGGCCCTCTCTTTTTTGATTTCGAATTTATTAGTATGCGGATTGACCCAGCCCAGGTCCTCAACAAATTTTCCGCCGACTTTGGAACGGGCTTCGGCGACAACCACCCGGAAAGCCGCCTGTTTTTTCTTCCCCGTCCTTTTTAATTTTATAGACAGCATGTTTTAAAGAATAATTATAAAGATTATCTCTGTCAATTGCAATTTATTCCGGCTAAACGAGTTTCAGCGAAACCAATCGCGAAGCGCCGTCTTCGGCCATGGTCACGCCGTAAAGGACGTCTGCCGCCTCCATCGTCGCGCGGTTATGAGTGATGATGATTGCTTGAGTTTGTTTGGCGAAATTCTTCAGCAGTTCCCCGAACCGGCGCGCGTTTCTTTCATCCAAGGCGGCATCAAGTTCATCCAGTACCAAAAAAGGCGGAGGACTCACGGAAATCAAGGCGAAAAGAATCGCCGCCGCGAGCAAACTTCTCTCTCCGCCGGAGAGGACTTCCAGTCCTTTGATGCGCTTTTTAGGCAGAGAAACATCAATCTCGATTCCACCTGCTTCCTCTTCGACTTCCGGCGAAAATTCAATGTCGGTTTCCGCGGATTCGCTTGAAACAACGGCTTTCTTATCCTCAATCCTCAAAGAAGCTTTCCCGCCGTCAAACATCAACTTGGAAAAAGAATTCAGCTCCCGGTTGATGCCGGCGAGAGCGACGGAAAAATCCCGGCGTATTTTCTGCTCGAGTTCCTTGATGAGGCCGCGTAAATCAACCGAGGCCTTTTCCAGATCGCCGATCTCCCGCGTCAAAAAATCATGGCGCGTTTCCGTCTCTTCGGCTTCTTTAAGCATGGTCTCGTCAATTTCGCCGATATTGGCCAGTTCCGAACGCAAACGGTAAATCTTTTTCTCCGCTTCTGTTTCGTCAAAAAATCCGGAAATTTCCACTCCGTTAAATTCCTCCATCCGGCGGCCAATGGCCTGAATCTGACTATCCAGCTCCTCTCTTCGAATCTTAATCCTTTCTTTTTCGAAAATAATTTTAGCCCGCTTGTTTTCAAGTCCGTCGATTTTCTCTTTTGCCTCGCCGACCGCTTCCACGGCGCGGCGGAAAGAACGGTTGAATTCCTCAAGTCCGGTCATACAGTTTTTTTCGCGCCGGTCGAGCTCGTCAAGCAACCGGTTCACCTCCGCATCTTCAACAACGCGAACCGGAGCAGATTCTTTTTTATCCGAAAATCCGCTCGCGATTTCGAGAATGCGTTTAAGCGCCGACCGAATCTCTTCGGACGAAAGAATCAACGCTTCTTCGGCCAGTTTTTTTATCTCCGCGATAATATCGCCGGCCGGCCGTTTCCCCTGTCGCGGCCCATCCGGCCTTAGCGCTTCCTTTCTCATCCGGGAAATAAACTCGCGGCGCTCTTCGCTTATTTTCCCGAGTTCGACGCGCGACTTCGGAGCGGCATTCTCTGTTTCAACCAATTTTCTTTCAACGTCGGCAAGATTTTTTCTTTCCGCGTTGATGGCCTGGTTAAACGCCCCGACTTCCGGTTCGAGTTTTTTCTCTTCGGAATTTAAAACGTTTATTTTCGCGCCGAAATATTTTTTCTCCCATTCATCAAGTTCCGTTGAAACGACTTCCCTTTCCTTATAACGTCCTATTTGACGGCGCAATATCCGCAGATGAGGTTTTATTTCTTCCAATAATGCCCGGGCTTTATCCAAATTAACGGATGTGTTCTTCAGCTCGCGCAGAGCTGAATTTTTCTTGAGGATAAACTCTTTCAGTCCAAGCATCTCCTCTATCATTTCCCGTCGTTCAATAGGCGTGGCTTTAAGAATTATGTCGCTTTCGCCCTGACCGATGATGTTCAGTCCGCGGGCGCCAAGTTTGGATTTGGCGAAAAAATCCACCACGTCTTTGAGGCGGACTTCATCGTTATTCAAAAAAAACTTGGACTCTCCATCCCGCGAAACACGGCGAGAAACCGCCACCTCTTTAAATTCGGTCGGAAAAAATCCGGACGAGTTGTCAAAATAAATGGTCGCTTGAGCCAGACCCATCCGCGGTTTCTTTTCCGTGCCGGCGAAAATCAAATCGTCAACTTTGCCGCCTCTTAGGTTTTTGGCCTCCCGCTCGCCCAAAAGCCAGCGGATGGCGTCGGTAATGTTGGATTTGCCCGAACCGTTCGGTCCGACAATGGCGACGATGCCCGCCGGAAAATCGATAATTGTTTTGGAAGCGAAGGACTTGAATCCCTGAAGTTCCAGCCGTTTCAGAAACATACAGATTTAATGATATTTCAGAATACCCAGAAAGGGCAAACCAAAAGTTTATTTTTATTATCCGTGGCGGATTTCAGTCACGTCACCGTCTTCAAAGACATAATCCTTGCCCTCGATTCGCAATAAACCTTTTTGTCTAGCCGAGAGCCACGAACCGACCTCGAGAAGCTTGTCCCAGCTGATGACTTCGGCGCGGATAAATTTATTTTCAAAATCAGTATGGATAACGCCGGCGGCCCGCGGCGCCTTGGTTCCCCGTTCGATTGTCCAGGCCCTGGTCTCTCCGCCGGGTGGCGGATCTCCGGTGGTAAAAAAACTAATCAGTCCCAAAATTTTGTAGGCCATCTTGATTAATTCATCGACGTTCAAAGCCGTGGCCAAATCCTCAATCAAATACTCGGCATTCAGCGACTTGATTTTCTCCCGAAGCGCCTCCGAAACATCGCTCTCTTCGCCATTTAGGAGATATATCTGCGGCTTCGCGGTCAGAAGCCCCAATTCCCCAACTAACGGAGCGCCAACAATCTCTTTACCTAAGTTTACCGTTAATACCCCCTGTCCCAATCCTTCCTTGATTTTTTTTATTGTTTCCAAATCTTTGATTTTCTGCTTATCTCCGGTCCGCGCCTCTTTTTCCAATTTGACCAAACGATTATCAATGGTTTCCAGATCTTTCAGCATCAGCTCGGAATTGATGATTTCAATATCGCGTAAAGGATCAACTCCCTGTTCGACGTGAACAATTTCAGGATTTTCAAAACAGCGCACCACTTCGACGATGGCATTCACTTCCCGGATATACGCCAAGAATTGATTGCCCAATCCTTCGCCTTTGTTCGCGTCTTTTACCAATCCGGCAATATCATAAAATTCCACCACGGCCGGAATTATTTTTTTTGAATGGCTGAATTCGGCAAGCCGGTAAAGCCGTTCGTCCGGAACCGGAACCACGCCAATATTAGGGTCAATGGTGGCAAAAGGATAATTGGCGATATTGACCTCTTGTTTGGTGATTATCTTAAAAAGGGTGGATTTGCCGACATTGGGCAAGCCGACAATGCCGATGGATAGTTTGTGACTCGACATAATTTATGTTTGATGCGGGTATATAACCGTATATCTGTGACTCTTGTTTCGACCCGATTATTTTTTCTACAACGTTCACAACTATCGCCCGTCTTGCCTCAAAATTCAAGTTCTGGAGCGTTTCTGCCACTCTTTCGGTAAAATACCTCTACCTCCCTATTGCTCACTATACTTTAATAATTTCCAGTTTTTCTTTGGCGGCAATAAATTCAAGAATTCACGGAGCGAATATCTAAAGAATATAAAGATTTTCAAAATTATGACAATGATTTCAAAAAAGTCGGGGCCCCAGCAGAATTGAATCCCGCAGGGGCCCTAGTGTGAGTCGTAGTTCTTAGTGAACAGTTTCTTTGTCTTTGTGAACAGGTCCCTTGTGAACAGGGACCTCTCCGATTTGCAGCATATATCTATTCTCGGCCCCCCAATTGCCGACTACAGCTTCGGCCAGGCGTAGTAGGGCGACAGTCAGGTATCCCGAATTAGCCCACTCATCCGGATCTGACTCGGCCACCCTCTCCTGTTCCTGCCTTACCTTGACCACGTACTCTTCCAGAGGCAATCCTTCTGCTTCCTTGACGATAGAGAGCAGAACCTTGCTAATCTGGAAAAGATCCTCTTCCCCCATTTCCGCTCCCTCCCCCTTCCCACTCCTTTCTATTTCTCTACTCGGTTCCGTTAGTGGTTCTTGGTGGACAGACTGCCCCACCTCCGGTTCTAGCTTCCGGTGTTGGTTCCCGATCCCCGAAAAACCGAGTAGGGCCTCAGTTAGTCGTAACGTGGCCGTAATTATAGGTCCTCTTATAGCCCAATCGTCTGGATCCCTCTTCTTCTCCCTCTTCTGTATCATCCTCAGATCGGCCGCGTACTCTTTCAGAGGTAGATCCATCGTCCTCCACTTGAGCTCAAAGAAGATTTCGGTAAGTAGGCAGAACTCTTTGCCATTCACTTTCGTCCTCTTCCTCTCACCCCGACGCCCTGTTGCGTCCGCGGGCCCTTCTCACTCTGTCTCTCTGCTTGGTCCCATTCGTAAATAAATAGAAACAAGCAGAGAGACAGAAATGAGCCCAGGAAAAGGAGTTGTAAGCGCGCCTTTATATAAAAACCTGACGCTATACTTATATGAATATGTTAACGAGCTATCCTTTGGGTATCTATTGACAAGCTATAACACTTATTTTGTTTTAGCAAGTTTTTTCTCCTCTGTTTTGAGGGGAGGATATTTGGTCTGGTTTGGATGTTTATGTGACGAGGAGGAAACAAAAACCGGCTCTAACGAGCCGGGAGAGTACGTTTTATATCTACCTCTCTTACTTGGACAATAGGAAATCCAGGAATTTTTCCAATGAATTCCGCTCCGGCTCCGGACAGCCGCATCCTTTGCAAATTTCCGGCAAAGCCCTTCTCGTCTCGTAAAACCCGAGACGGACGAGTTCGCCGGTCTTATCGAAATCAAGCAGGTCAAAGGAAGAAATCGGCGGGCTTATCACAATATCGGCCTGCTTCAGTATTTTTTTGGCAACCTGATAGCTCGCGGCCGACAATCCGTTCGAGATAAGAGAAAACAAGCGACCGAGATGAACCATATCCAGCGGCACTTCGCTTATGTCCACCCAATGACCGGAAACGTCGGCGGCAATCACGAAATCGGCGCCCATTTTTTTTACCACATCAACCGGCACCGGATTGACCGCTCCGCCATCCATGAGCAACTCGTTATTCACCGAAACCGGATTGAAAATGATAGGAATGGCGGCGCTCGCTTTTACGGCATCGGCAAGATTTCCTTTTGTCAAAATTACTTCCTCGCCGTCTTTGACGCGAGTGGCCACGGCAGAGAAAGGAATGCGGCAATTTTCGATTTTTTTATCGCCGAAAAATTCGTCCACCCACTTGGCTACCGGCTGTCCTTTCAAGATTATCCCCTCGCGCTTCCTGATAATCTTCAACATAGGCGCGATATCTTTGGGCTTAAAACCGAGGAAAAATTTCTCCAACGTGTCCACTTCGCCGTTTGAAGCAAACCAGGCCCCGACTATCGCGCCCATGCTCGTGCCGGCGACATAACTTATGGGTATCTTGGCGTCGAGAAGGGCTTTGATAATGCCGATATGAGCAAGCCCCCGGGCGCCGCCGCCGGAAAGAGCCAGCCCGACTTTCTTTTGCGTGATTTTCTTAGGCATGATTTATTTTAACACTTCGCGACTGAAAGCGAATTTTTGCGTCTTCGAATTGCTAAAAATCAACGATTTTTATAATAAACCCTGTCCTCGACCCGCAAATCGATATAGCTTATTTTCGGCCACTCCGCCGAATTTTTGAGGCCGGAAACAACCGAAGAAGCGGATTCCGGGGAAAAACGAAAGCTGAATAATATCCGCGGCCCGTTGATTGTTTCCGCGATTAATTCTTTTTTGCCGAGGTCTTCCACTTTCAGCGAAACAAACGGAAGGTCGTTCTGGCGCATAAAAGAGATTATCCGCCGGAGGTTCGTTACTTCTCCCTCATCCAAAACCGAATCTCCTTTTTTCAATCCAGGTGAACCGATGTCCGTCACCGAAGGCATAAGCGTTCCTTCGGTAAAAGGCGCCTCCTGCCAAAGTTTGCCGCGGCTGTCCAGCCAAAAACAGGCGTCGCTGCACCAGACCACGTCTTTTTCGCCGATTTCAAGCGCGGATAGAGTCGGAACGGTTTTCTTTTCCCTTATCAATCCTGACCAAAAATTTCTAATGTTCCCCCAGGACAGAAAGAGCGGCGATGCCAAAATCAAGAAAATGAATATGACTGCTGAAATTTTGGCGAAACGCCGCATTTTATCCAGCCGGATTAATTTCCTCTTTGCCCATATAATCCCTTACCGCTTCCGGCAAAATGATTCTCCCGTCTTCGGTCTGATTGTTCTCCATAAGAGCGATAATGGCGCGAAAAGTGAATCCGGTCGCGTTCAGAGTATGCACGAACTCATTTTCTCCGGCGTTCTTCCGGTAGCGGATATTCAGCCCCCTTGACTGATAATCGGTGGTATTGGAGCAGGAATGGGTCTCGCGATAACGATTCTGTCCGGGAAACCAGGCCTCGATATCATATTGTTTGTAATCGTTGAAGCCCATATCACCGGTGGAAATGAACATCACCCGATAGGGCAGGCCGAGCGTCTGCATAAATTTCTCCTGCAGGGAAAGAAGAAACTGATGCTCTTCTTCGGAATCCTCCGGCCGAGTCAGGCAATTCAGCTCCAGCTTGTCGAACTGATGGACGCGCAGAATTCCTTTCATATCTTTGCCGTAAGTTCCCGCTTCCCGGCGGAAACAAGTGGAAAAACCCAGGTATCTTTTCGGCAATTCTTCGGCCGAAAGAATGTCATCGGTATGGAACGGAATAATGGAATGCTCGGAACTGCCGATAAGATAGAGGTCGTCTTTAGGCAGATAGAAAGCGTCTTCGGCTTCAAGGAATTTAATTTTGCCCATACCCTTCATTATCTCCGGTTTAACCATCACCGGCGGCAGAACCGGCAGGAACCCGGCGCGGGTGAAAATATCGAAACCGAGACGCACCAAGGCAAATTCCAGCTTAACCAAATCGCCGAAAATGTAACCGAAGCGGCTGCCGGCGATGCGCGCCGCCTTATCGGTATTGATAAGTCCGTTTGCCAAAGCCAGATAATCTTTCGGCTCGAAAGAAAAATCAGGCCGGTCCCCTTCTTCGCGCAAAACCACACTATCGTTTTCATCCCGTCCAACCGGAACATCGGAAGCCGGCGGATTGGGTATTTGATCCACCACCATTGTCCTTTCGCTTTCCAGAACCGCGAGTTTCTTCTCTTTATCTTTTATCTCTTCTTTGATTTTTCTCGCTTCTTCTCTTTTCTCTCCGCCAAGTTGTTTCTGACTCGAACGCAACGTGTCCACGACGCCTTTCAACTTTCGCCATTCAGCGTCAATCTCCATAAACCTGTTCACGAGCCCTGGGTCGCAATTTTTCTTCGCTAAGCTTTCTTTGATTTTCTCCGGCTCTTCCCGGACGATATTGATGTCAATCATTGATTTTGTTTGATTAATTTAATTCTTTGCTTCTCAAGGTTGGAAAAATGATGGTTTCTTTGACTGATTTTTTGGTAATAATGGCGACCAGCCGGTCAATCCCGAGACCGAGCCCGGCTGACGGCGGCATGCCGTATTCCAGGGCCTCGATAAAATCTTCGTCCAATCGTGACGCTTCCGGATTGCCGGCGCGGTATTGCCTCTCCTGCTCTTCCATCTGTTTTCTCTGAAAAATAGGGTCGTTCATTTCGGAAAAGGCCTTTATCAATTCCGCTCCCTCCACAATCAACTGGAAGCTTTCGGTAAGGGTCTCGTCCTCATTTTTGACTTTCGCGAGAGGCATCAATGTTTCGGGAAAATCCAAAACAACCGTCGGCTCCATAATCTTAGTCCTCACTTCTTTGTTAAAAATTTCTATAAGTTTTTCCAGAGAAAAATCCCGGAAATTTTTACCGGTTTCTCGCTCGAATAAATCGGAAAAAGTCACCCGCCGCCATTCTCCCGGAATGAATTTTTTCAATATCTTTTCAATGAAAGAAAGCATCCCCATATAATCCTGATAAGCCCAATAGCACTCCAGGGAAGTGAATTCGGGATTATGAAGCTTATCAATGCCTTCGTTTCTGAAAACGCGGCCGATTTCGAACACCTTATTCAAGCCGGCGACGAGCAACCGCTTCAGGTAAAGCTCCGGAGCGATACGCAGATAAAAATCCTGCTCCAGGGCGTTGTGGCGGGTGACGAACGGCCGGGCCTGCGCTCCGCCGGGAATCGGCTGGAGAATCGGCGTTTCCACCTCCATGAATCCTTCCTGCCAAAATTCTTCCCGAAGATATTTTATGATTTCCGAACGCAAACGAAGCGTTTCTTTGACTTCCGGATTCAGAAAAATATCCAGATAGCGATGGCGAAAACGTTCTTCCGTGTCTTCCAGACCGTACCAGGACGAAGGAAGCGGCCGAATGGATTTGGTAAGAATCCGGAAAGACCTTATTTCAACGCTTTTTTCCCCTTTTTTCGTCCTGAAAAATGGTCCGCTTACTTCGACGAAATCGCCGATATCCGTGGTTCTTTTAATGAAACCGAAATCTTTGAGATTTTTTTTGCCGACGACGGCTTGAATTTTCCCCGTGCCATCGTCAATATCCATAAAAAGCACCGACCCCATATCGCGGACGGCCGTAACGCGGCCAGCCAGAAAAATCTTCCGGCGGCTCACGGCCAATTTGAAAAATTTTTTCAGCGCTTCCGCAACCGAAAAAGTCCTTTCCGCTTTTGCCGGATAAGGATTAATTCCACTGTCGTTAAGAAGCTTGAGTTTGCTTTTTCGCGCTTCTATGATTTTTTCCAGCATCTACTCAATTTTAACAATTTTGTAGTAGTTTTCGCCAGCGGGCGTTTTAACCGTTATCTCTTCCCCCTCTTTTCTGTCAATGAGCGCGGCGCCAAGGGGCGATTCATTCGATATCAGCCCTTCTTCGGGTTTGGCTTCGGTCGAACCGGTAATAACATACTTTTTCATTTCGCCTTTGCCTTTTAGCGAAACTGTCGAGCCGACACTCACCATATCCGTTTTTCCGGCGCGAGTTATGACTACGGCGCTTCTAAGCAATTCTCCTATTTCGATAATGCGTATTTCCAAGGCCTCCTGCGCTTCCCGGGCTTCGGCGTATTCGGCGTTTTCCGATAAATCGCCGTATTCTTTGGCGCGGAGGAGCCTTTCAGCCACCTCTATTCTGCGGGTCTTTTTCAACTCTTCCAGCTCTTTCTTTAAGGATTCCTGCCTTTCCTTGGAGAGATAAGATGTCATAGGATAATTCTTTTCTGCCCCCGCGACTTTCCCGGGGATTGGCTGATTATACTTGGTCTGGAAGAAATTACAAATGCCTCTTCCCCAGAAGTGATTTAAGAGCGAGGAGAAGAAGAAAAGCGAGCCGGCCGGAACGCCGGTTCCTGTTCCCGGGTGTCGATTCGAGGCCGATTTTTTCAATCGGAAAATTTTCTGTTGCGGCCAAGACCACAAACTCGGTTTCCAGCCATTTCCCCTTGAAACGCAGTTTTGGAAATATTTTGATGAAAATCTGCCGAGACGAACACAAAAGAGCTTCGGGCGCGGCATCCAAGCCGGGATAGCCGAAAAATCCGGCAAGCCGGTCGGCCAAACGGCCAAATGGGCTTTTCGGGAAGAAACCGTTTTCATCTCCAAAACAGCCGACATAAATTTTCCCTTCTTCGGCCGCGGATAAAGTCCGGCTTAATTTTAAAAGGCTGTCCCGAGAAAAAATAAACGGGTTGATAAAAAGGCACAATCGTCCCCGCGCTTCGGCGACGGCCTTCTCCAACAAGGAAGACCTGTTTAATTTCCCTCCGGTTTCAAGCAGAAAAGCGTTCCGGACAAACGGGAGCAAGGAAACGACAGTTTGTTCGGCTTCTTTGTTTCGGCCTTCGTTAAAAAAAATTAATTCGCCGTCGAAATCCGCCGAAGAAAAAGCAAAGTCGGCATCGGCCATCGCCGACGCGGCCTCTTTTCCACTCGCGCCTATCGGAAGGATAACGGAAAAACGGCAATCGGCCTTCCTTATCTCTTTGCCCACTGTGGAGCGCGGCGCGCTTTCTTCAGACCGTATTTTTTGCGTTCAACCATTCGCGAATCTCGCGTAAGCAAACCCTCCTTCCGCAGAGGCAGTCGAAGTGATTCGTCAAATTTGACCAAAGCGCGCGCAAGACCAAGAGAAACGGCGCCGGATTGAGCGTGAAGCCCTCCTCCCTTCACGATAACCGTCATTTTCAGCTTGCCTTTCGAACTCGTCTGATTGAATGGCGCCACAGCCTCCTCGCGCTGATGCTCATCTTTAAAATATTTCTTGTATTCTTCGTTGTTCACCAAAACAGACGTTTCTTTGGCTCCGGGATAAATTCTTACCCGGGCGGAAGCGGTTTTGCGCCGTCCGACGGCCTCGAAATACTTCCCTTCTTTGTTTTCTTCTTTGGTCATTTTTATTTTTCGATTTTCAATCTTGCCAGGCGTTTTTTGAGAAGGCGATTTTTCGGCAACATTTTCCTTATTGTTTCCCTGACCACCCTGACCGGATTTTTCGCAAAGGCCTCTTTAAATCTCGCCTCTTTAAGATGACCCATGTAACCCGTATGGCGATAGAAAATTTTCTGTTCCTCTTTCCGGCCGCTTAATTTGAGCTGGCTCGTGTTTTTAATCAGCACGCTGTCCTCCCCTTCCAGACGCGGATTATATTTGGGACTTTTTTTACCCTGAAGAATCACCGCCGCTTCCGAAGCGATTCTTCCCAATCTCTTTTCTTTGGCGTCAAAAATAAATTCAGCCATGGTTAAACAAAAGTTATTTTGGCTTTTTCGGTGCCGTCCCTTTTGCGGAACTCCGTCATTTTCACTATCCGCAGATAACCGCCCCGGCGAGTCTTGTAACGAGGAGCGATTTCGTGGAAAAGCTTGAAAGCGGCTTTTTCGGGAAGGCGGCTGAAAAGAAGACGCATGGAATGAAGGGTCTGTTTTTTGGCGAGAGTCACCAGTTTTTCGGCGCGGACTTTCAGTTCTTTCGCCCGCGGAAGAGTGGTCTCTATTTTTTCACGCGTAATAAGGTTGGATAAAAGAATCCGCATGAAATGCTTGCGCGGGCCTTTCTCTTTTCCGAATTTTCTTCCTTTTTTTTGATGACGCATTTTAATTTAGCTTTTCCCGGTTGCCAGAATATTTTCGGCCGGCATTTTATTCCTCTTTCCTCTTTTCCAAAAAAGAATATATCTTCCGGAAATGTTCGGAAAGAATGTCGGTCGCTTTAGCGAGCGCCTCGGCGGGCGAAATCGAACCATCGGTTTCCAAGGCGACCAAAAGTTTATTGTAATCCGTCCGGTCGCCGACACGCATGCTCTCTATGGAAAAACTGACCTTCCTGACCGGAGAAAAGACGGCATCGAGCGCGACCACGCCGATTTCCAGTTTTTCTTTTTTCCTCTTTTCCACCGGGACGTAACCCAATCCCCGTTCCACGGTAATCTGCATTTCCAGGTCGACTTTCTTTTCAGTGATGGTAAAGAGATGCTGGTCAGGATTGATTATTTTCAATTGCGCGTTCCCGCCGATATCTCCGGCCGATATCTTTTTCTCCCCCTTGGCCCTCAAAGTAAGAATCTGCGGTTCGTCGGCGTAAAAATTAAATCGGACTTTTTTCAAATTCAAGCCGATCTCCAGAACATCCTCCAATACCCCCGGAATCACCGAAAATTCATGCAAAATTCCTTTTACTTTGAACTGGGTGACCGCCGCTCCGGGAATGGACGAAAGCAACGCCCGCCGCAAACTGTTGCCAATGGTCAGACCGTACCCAGGGTAAAGCTTCTCGATTTCGAAAATTCCCGCATTATCTTTTTCTGAAATCTTGTTGACGTTTATTTTCCCGCTAAGATCTTCTTGATTCATTTATTTGGAATAATAATTGACGACTAAGTTTAAATCAAAAGGCATATTCACATCTTTCGGCGCGGAAAGCGCTTCGGCGACCATTTTTTCTTTGTCGAGGGAAATCCAGACGGGAGCTTCGTAGTTCTTCCAGCGGGAAGAAAGCTCTCTCGCCGCGGGATGCTCGGCTGATTCGGGGCGGAAATTTATCCGGTCGCCCGGCCTCACCGCCATTGACGGAATGGTTACTTTCCGGCCGTTGACTTGAATGTGGCCGTGGCCGACCAATTGGCGAGCGACGCGCCTCGATGGAGCAAAGCCGGCTTGAAAAACAACATTGTCCAAACGGGATTCTAAGAGCTTAACCAGCGATACATCAGTCGGTTCAACGGACCGGTCGGCCAGCTTGAAATATTTTTTCAGGTCGGTTTCTCTCAATCCATAAGTAAATCTGACTTTCTGCTTTTCCGCCAGCTGTTTGCCATAGCCGCTGACTTTCTTGAATCTTTTACCGTGCTGTCCGGGACGATAGGGTTTTCGAACCGAAGCGCATTTGGGCGAGGAACAACGTTCGGCTTTCAGGAACAACCGGCTGCCCAGAGACCTCTCCTTTTTTTCCAAAACTTTAAACATGATTTGATTAGATTCTCCTTACTTTTTTCGGTTTGGGGCCGTTATGCGGTATCGGCGTGATATCCTTGATGGATAAAATATTGAATCCGTGATTGACGAGCGACCGCAAGGCCGTATCCCGGCCGCCGCCCACTCCGGAAACGAAAACCTCGACATTGAACGGCCCGGTTTTGCTTATTTTTTCGGCGATGGCGGCGATAATCTTCTGGGAAGCGAAAGGTGTGGCTTTTTTGGGGCCGGAAAAACCTAAGGAACCGGCGCTCGCCCAAGTCACCACGTTTCCACGATTGTCAGTCACGGTAATCATCGTATTATTGTAAGAAACTCTTATATAAATCCGGCCGGTATCAACCGCTTTTTTGCTCTTCACGACGGCCCGGACCGCATCCTCTTTTTTCTCGGCCGTCTTCTCTTTTATCGAAACTATTTTTTTCTTGCCCATGAAATTATTTAAGCTCCACTTTCCTCTTTCCGCTCACGGCCGTTTTCCTGACGTTGCCCCGGACGGTACGCGAATTGGTTTTAGTCCTCTGTCCGCGGGTCGGCAGACGGCGTCCGTGCCTGATGCCGCGATACGACTGAATGTTTTTCAGCCGGCTGATATTCTGCTTGATGGACTGCCGCAATTCCCCTTCGACTTTAAAATTCTTTCCGATAATCTCTCTGATTTTATTCCCTTCTTCCGGCGACAATTCCTTGGCCCGCTTATTCGGATTTATCTTGGCTTCCGCGAGAATTTTCCCGCTCAAAACCGGCCCGATTCCATAAATATAGCGGAGCGCCACTTCAATGCGTTTATTGTCGGGGATGTTTATGCCGATAATTCTCATTGGGTTAAATTTTGGAGTTATCCCTGCCTTTGCTTATGTTTCGGGGTTTTGTCGCAAACCACATAAATCCGCCTTCTGCGACGGACGATTTTGCAGTCCTTGCATATTTTCTTTACTGACGACCTTACTTTCATTTTTATCGCAACTTTTTACATTCTCCTTATTATCCTCCCCCGCGTCGCGTCATAAGGAGATATTTCCACGGTTACCCTGTCTCCGGGTAAAACGCGGATATGATGCTGGCGCATTTTTCCAGACAGATAAGCGAGTGTCTCTTCGCCTTTCTCCAACTTTACCTTAAATTTAAAGTCAGGTAACGCTTCAACAATCACTCCCGTTTCCGTCATGTGATGCTCCATATTAGCACGAGGAATTTGAGGCGTCAATCGATTTAACGACACTCGGCTTGTTAATCATAAGTAACGATGACCCGTTCCGGATTCTTAGTCACGCTTCGCACCCAAAACGGCCAAAGCTCGATGCCAACCCTTTCCAGGTCTTTTAAAGAGAGAGCGGCCTCCCGGGCGCGACTCTCCCCCAATCCCAAAACGGAACTTTTGAAATCCTCCTGATTGAACTGCGGTATCCAATTGGAAGAAAAATCCATCTCGAAAGAAATCTTTTTGGCGCTGAAATCAACCAAGGCCTTCCCGTAGGTTATCTTATAATCTTTCAGCAGAAAATCGCCCTTTTCCTTTCCGGCGAAAACCGAAGTCAAAACCGCAAGCAAGCTTTCTTCTTTAAAAGCCATCAGGCGTTTTTTCGCGGAAAGCGACAATTGAAAATTGCCGGCAGAGTCAGCTATCGGAGAAGCGGTTTCTTTCGCCATTATCGTTTCTGTCGCCCCCTCGAGTACGCTAAAGCCCTTCGGCATCTTGGAATTCATTTCCAAATCGAGGCTTATGGCGATTTCCTTCCCGGCTTTATCTTTAGCGGAAGCGATATCGGCCGCGGTAGGAACCTTGGTCTTACCGATATATCCGCCGCTGGCCTTGCCTTTTATCTCGCCATAAAAACCCTCGTATTTCGCCGTTTTCTGGAAACCGGGAATATTCAACCGGTTGATCGGGCCGATGTTATATTCTTCACCCGCTTTGTCAGCTTCGGCTTTAACCGCGATGCTTGAAGGGATAATCTTGCCGTTTTCCACTTTGGCGCCGGGAATGGTTAATTCCCCGGTCAAGCGGAATATTTTTCCGTCAGGAGAAACGAAGCGCGTCGACTTGACCAAATTCTGCGACAGCGAACTATAAGCGTTGTAAACGGTGAGGTCGACGACGGCCTTGCTCTCCACATATTTTTCCCCGCTTGCTGGAAAGTTAAAAACAGAATTTTTCTCAAATTCGAAGAATTGGCCGGGCAAGGAAATTTTGTCAGTGAAAGAGCCGGCAACGATATTCGCCGCCGCGACAACGTCCCCGCTGAAAACCCAGGGGGTCTTTTTGAAAACGATGTCGATTTTCGCCTTGGGCAAAAACACGACCGCGGCGATTCCAACGGCAAGAATTGTGAACGCTCCGAAAGCAGTCCATCTCCGGCGACCCCCCCTTCTCGATTCCTTCGCTTCGCCGCGCGCTTCCCTACCCCCTTCTTTTTCTTCCTTCACGATTAAATGGGAATGAATTGTTCTCTGGGGAAGAATATCAACGATTGGTCTTCTTATCCCCTGAAAAAGCGACTCTTCTATTTTAAAGCCGGCGGCGACCGCCATTTCGAGAACTTGTTCATCAAAAGATTCTATTTTAACGTCTTTCTTCGCGGCGCGCGCCTCGCGGTTCAACAGATGAAAATCCTCTTCCCCTCTCTCGAAAATAGCCCCTTTCGGAATAAATAAAGTTATCTCTTTTCCCCTCGCGGTTATGACTTTATGGATAATCGAAGAAATTTTTTCGTCCTTGTCCGTGTATATTTTTTTCATCCTTATTATTTTAACCTTTTTATTTTCCGGCTACCAGCCACCTGACCCTCTGCCGGGCAAGCTTATTCAACTCGACGTTTGTCTCCGCGAGATCCGCCTCCCAAAAAGCAATCTCTTCCTTTTCCGGCGGGAGAATGAACCGGATATCCGGAGAAGAGGATGGATAACGCAAAACTTTCTTGTCGGCGCGGCCGAATAAACGGCTCGCGACGTAAATCGCCGTTTTCTTTATTTTGGCGTTATGAAAAGCGGCCCCGATGCCTTGGTGAAATCCTTGAAAAAAATCGCTGAAAATATTTTTCAGCCGTTTGGAAAATCCGGAAGAAAGCTTCCCTTGAAAATAGCGGACGACAATCTGCCGGCCGGCTTCCTCGGGCACATTTATAAAATCGGCGACCCCGGAGACGAATTTCTCGTCATCCCAGTCAAAATCGCTAAGATAATCTATGCCGCCGCCATCTTCGACTCGATAAAGTCGCGTTTTGCCTTCATGGAACTCCGCCAGGATAAATCCGCTTCGTCCGCTTTCTTCCCGAATCAGGCGGGCGTGCGCCGAAGCGGGATGGAAGAACAAATTTATCTCTTCATCTTTTGAGAGGCGGGAAGAAATAACATCGACAAAATCTCTTTCCGCGAGAGTCTGACCGATTTCCAGTTCGATCTTGGAACCAGTGAACCCGAGAGGATTCATCACCCGGAAACCGTCAATTTTAACGGACATTATTCTCGCGCTAAGAAGAATGACATCGAGTTCCGAGATGCCCAAACGCCGGCCGAGCCGCTGGCGCGCTTCGTCGAAAATCCTCCAGATAGCTTGAGAAACGGCCGACTGCAGTTCCGGGCCGTCTATTTCCCTATCTTTATTTTTGCGGGGAACAACCGCGAAAGAATAAATCGACATGCCCTTCGAAGCCGGAACCGCTAAGGCGCGCTTCCGGCCGCCCAACGACAATAAATATTCGCCGAAGGGATTAGTCGGCATTGGCCTTGATTCTTCTCACTCCCCGCGAGGAGGCCTCTTCTTTGATAATCCGGAATTTTCCCAGTTCACCGGTTATCTTAACATGCGGACCGCCGCAAATTTCCAAGCTGAATGGTTTTTCTCCGGGCCGGCCAATAAAATAAATCTTAACTTTTGCCCCGTAACGCTCATTGAAAATGCCCATTGCTCCCATTTCCTTCGCTTTTTCCAGAGAGATCTCTTCGACAGTTACCGGAAGGTTTTCGGAAATTTTTTCGTTGACCAAATTTTCCACGTCCTGCAATTCCTTCTCCGTAAGTTTGCGGGGAAAGGAAAAATCGAAACGAAGCCGCTCGGCGGTAATATTGCTCCCTTTCTGAAAAACTTCCGGCCCCAGAATCTGCCGGAGCGAAGCGAGTAAAAGATGGGTAACGGTATGCAACTTGGTGGTTTTCTCACTCGCGTCAGCCAAACCGCCCTTGAACATGCCGGCGGAAGAAGTGCGGGATAATTCTTGGTGTTTCCGCAAGGCCTCATTGAATTCTTTTTCGTCAACTGAAAATCCTTTTTCTTTGGCTAATTCAATTATTATTTCTATTGGAAATCCGTAGGTTTGATATAAATTAAAAGATTGTTCGCCAGAAATATTTCCTGTTATTTTTTCAAATTCTTTTAGTCCATTTTCCAACGTTTTTTCAAATTTTTCCTGTTCTTTGTCTAACTCGTTGCAAACGAATTTAAAGTTTCTTTCCAATTCCGGATAAGTGTCTTTATAAATTTCTTTAACTTCATTGGCTAACTCTTTCAACCAAAGTTCTTTATTGATTCCGAGTTGCTTGCCATATCTTATGGCGCGCCTGATAAGACGACGAATAACATAACCCTGTTTTGTGTTGGAAGGTACGATTCCGACGTCATCAGCCAAAACAAAAGTCGCGGCTTTTATATGGTCAGCGATAATACGAATCTGTTTTCGAATATCCACCCAGCACTTTTTGTCGTCTGCTATATAATCCGCGTCCGACTTGTCACCATATTCAAATTTTGACAATTCTTCTATTTTTTTAATAATCGGCGAGAAGAGGTCGCTTTCGAAAATATCGTTCAAGTTATTAACTGCCATCACGAGCCGTTCCAAACCGGAACCGAAATCGACATTTTTGCTCTTCAGCTCTTTCCATCCGTTTTCGGCGCGCTGATACTGCATAAACACCGAATTGCCGATTTCCAAAAACCGGCCGCAGTCGCAATTCAAATGGCAGTATTTGCCGAAACTGGGGTTATGCGGTTTGCCGGTGTCGTAAAAAGTTTCCGAGTCCGGCCCGCCGAGTTCGCCGATGGCGTCTCCTCTTTGCCACCAATTCTTGTCGCAATAGGCAAAAATTCTCTGCCTTGTAAAATCAAGTTCCTCGCCCGGGCCTAAAGCGCCTTTCCCGAAAGTCGGCGGCCCTTCTCCGGCTTCCACGCCATAATCGGCGAAAATGCCCTTTAATATCTTCACCGATTCTTCATCCCGCGGAGCCCGTTCGTCACCGGCATAAACGGACTGATAAAGCCGGCGCGGGTCGATTCTCATCTCTCTCACCAAAAATTCAAACCACCAATTAAGCTGGTCTTTTTTGAAATAATCGCCGAGGGACCAATTGCCGAGCATCTCGAAAAAAGTATCGTGGCGGTTATCGCCGACCTCCTCGATATCCTCGGCGCGGAAGGACTTCTGGGAATCGGCCAAACGTTTTCCGGCCGGATGCTCTTCTCCCAAAAGATAAGGCACGAGCGGAAACATTCCCGAATTGGTGAAAAGAAGAGTCGGGTCGTTTTCGGGAATAAGCGAAGCCGAGGGGATAATCGCATGCCCCCGGACTTTTTGGAACTCCAAAAAAGAATTTCTTATCTCGCGTGAATCCATTATTAAAATCAATACTCGCCGAGGCGCGCCACCTTCTGATGGACCCGGATTTTTTCCAGCGCTTTGGCTTCGATCTGCCGGATGCGCTCGCGCGTCACGCCGAAAACTTTGCCGACCTCCTCAAGCGTATGAGTGGTTCCGTCATCCAAACCGAAGCGCAACTCCAGAATTTTTCTTTCACGGTCGGTCAAATCGCCGAGGACTTCCCGAATCTGGTCTTTAAGAATTTCGCGGGAAACCGCTTGAGCCGGAGTGAGGGTCTTTTCGTCCGGAATAAATTCGGAAAGTATCGAATCGTCCTCCTCGCCGACCGGCGATTCGAGCGAAATGACATCCTGGGAAATTTTCTGAATATGGTGGATTTTTTCCACATCCACGTTCATTTCCAATGCGACTTCTTCCGGAAGAGGATCGCGACCGAGTTCCTGCATAAGTTTGCGCCGCGCCTGGGTGTATTTGGAAATCGTTTCCACCATATGCACCGGGATGCGGATGGTCCGCGAGTGATCGGCGAGCGCCCGGGTAATCGCCTGCCTTATCCACCAAGTGGCGTAAGTGGAAAACTTAAATCCCTTGCGGTAATCGAATTTTTGGACGGCGCGGAAAAGTCCCAGATTACCCTCTTGAATCAAGTCCAGAATACTCAAATGAGGACTGCGATGCGCGTAACGTTTGGCGATGGAAACAACCAGCCGCAAATTAGCCTTGATAAGTTTCTGACGCGCCTCTTCGCTTCCGGCTATAATCTTCTTGGCCAAATCCTTTTCTTCCGCCGATTTAAGCAGAGGGGTGCGGCCGATTTCCTTCAGATAAATCTGCACGTTATCCGCCAAATCGTCGCTCACGGTCGCCGCTTGTTTCAATTCTTTCTGGCTGATTTCGGATTCGCCCGGAAGCTCAATCAGATGGCCAACGTCGATAATCCTCACACCCGCTCCTTCCAGTTTGTCGTAAATTTCTTCAAGAAAAGAAAGTTCTGTCTCTATCCGGGGAAAATATTTCAATATCTCCACGTCAGTCACGAATCCTTTCAGTCGGCCGTGTTCGACAAGTTCGCCGAGAGCGGACTGTTCAAACTCTTTCGCCCCGGCCGTCTTTTCACGCGCGATTTCTTTCGGAATCTTTTTTTTAACCGGCGCTTGCTCTTTTTTCTTGCCGGAGGACCGGCGCGAAACTTTCAGCCTGACCGTTTTTTTTCGCAAAATTCTTTTTCCGACAGAAAGAGTTTTTAAATTCCTCTTTTTTTTAACCGCCGAACGCCGGATTTTCCGAGCCGAACCGATTCGGCGCGCCGGTTTTTTTCCGGCTTTCCGCGATAACCCGGATGCGGAAATTTTCTTTTTAGAGGTTCGGTTTTTTGGGGGCATTTTTTCTTTTAAGTTCGTTGATTTTCGCGGCTATTTCCTGAAACCGCCGGATTTGCTCGGACGACCCCTCTCTGTCTTCACTCTCTTCTTTGCGGATAAGAGCTCCCTGTTTCGCGGCTTCCTCGCTCAAAAATTCGATTTCCAAATAGCGAAGGAGGTCGCCAAATTCTCCAATTAATTCTTTCTTGTCTTTTTCCTCCAAACCTGCCCGCAGGCAGACCAAATCGAAAATTTTCGCCGTTTCGCTGTCGGCCGGCTTCGCGCCCGAAACAATACAATTATAAACCGCCAAATAGCGGGACGGCAAATAATCTTTGCGCTTCTCCAGTTCCTCCCGAAATTCTTCTTTGAGGGTAAAAATGGCGAGAATCCTTTCGGCGATAAGCTCTTTCCGGGAAAGTTTCTCGGCTGTTTTTTCTTCTCCGGCGCGTCCCCCTCCCGCTTCTCCGGAAGAAGGCGCTCTGTACATTTCTTCAATAAGGGTTTCTTCTTTCACTCCGGATCTCTCGGAAAGTTTTTTTAGCCAGTATTCCCTTTCAATCGGACTCGACACCTTGATTATTTTTCCGAGAATGCCGCGCAAACCGTTTTTCTTTTCCGTTATGCTTCCGCCGGCCGCCGAATAAACATCGAAGTAGTATTCCATGGCCGGCTCGGCTTTCAACGCGGCCTCTTTAAGCAAGCCGGGGGCTTCAACGGCAAAATCCGCCGGGTCTTTTATTTTTTTTCCGGCCGGAGCGCTTTTCTCGATATCAAGAACGCACACTTCGAAATCCGCTTCGTGCGCGGCGTCAATACTCCTCTCCGTCGCCTGCCGGCCGGCGAAATCGTTGTCGAAACACAATACGAGCTTGTCGGAATATCTTTTTAGGGTTTTTAAGTGGTCGCGAGTCAAGGCCGTGCCCGAGGTACCGACCGTATTTTTTGCTCCATCCTGATGCGCCATCACCACGTCCATCTGTCCTTCGACCAGAAGAACGAAGCCGGATTCGCGAATGGCTTCTTTGGCGCGGGAAAAGCCGTAGATGACGCGGGATTTGGAAAAAATCGGCGTTTCCGGCGAATTAAGGTATTTAGCGGTTTCGCCATTATCAAACTGGGGCAGGATGCGGCCGGAAAACCCGACCGTCTTTCCAAAACTATTTAAAAGCGGAAACATCAGCCGGCCGCGAAAACGGTCGAAATATTTCCCGCGTTCATTGCGGATAATCATGCCCGAACGGGACAAATCCCGAACATCGAATCCTTTGTTGATGAGAAAAACCGTCAGATCTTCGAAGCCCGGCGGAGCGAAACCCAAATTGAAGTCATTGGAAGTTTCTTCGCTAATCCCCCGTGAAACGACATAGCGACACGCCGGTTCCGAACGCAAAAGATTCTCGCGAAAAAATTCCGCCGCAGTTTGATTGATGTCATAGAGAACGCCGAATTCCCTTTGCTCTGCCGGACTGACTTTTTTCAGCTCGACTCCCGCTTTCTCGGCGAGAATTTTCAGCGCCTCGTAGAACTCCAGATTTTCGTACTTCATCAAGAAACGGAAAATATCCCCTCCCTCGCCACAGCCGAAGCAATGCCAAATCTGCCGGTCCGGCGAAATCACAAACGAAGGCATTTTTTCCTTATGAAAAGGGCAGAGCGCCTTGAAATTTTTCCCGGCCGGTTTCACCTCCAGATAGCCGCGCAGAAACTCGGCAAGGTCGAGCCGCTCTTTGACGTCTTCAATAACTGAGGCCATATCGGTTTAATGCCGCTTGAATGATTCTGTCCAGAAGCCCGGAGAAAGAAATTCCCATCGCCGCGGCCTCTTTGGGAAGGATGCTGGTCGCAGTCATGCCGGGAATGGTATTAATTTCCAAAACGTAAAGCTTGCTGTCTTCGTGGGACAAAATCATGTCTGTCCGCGACATACCGGAGGCGCCGATAATCCGATGGGCCGCCGCGGCGGTATTCTTGATTTTTTCTATTGTTTCAGCGGGCAGGCGCGGCGGAGTCACCTCTTCCGAGGCATTGTTCGCGTATTTGGAACGATAGTCGAAAAAATTGGAAAACTTGGGAATAATCTCGGTCGGCGCGAGAGAAGTAATCAGCCCCCGACCGTCGTCAAGCGCTCCGCAGGCAACTTCACGGCCGTTAATGTATTTTTGAATAATGGCGTCGCGGCTCACCCCGAAAACTTTTTTTGCGGCCGGGATGATATCTTCTTTCCGCCGGATCACGCTTACGGCCACGGACGAACCGCGGTTCGCCGGTTTCACCACCACAGGCAAATCGAAAGGAACGACCAGGTCTTTTAATTTTTCGTTTTTGTTGACGATAATCGCTTCCGGAGTAATCAAGCCGTGAGCGCGGAAAAGCCGGTCGGAAAAAATCTTATTCATGCCGAGAGCGCTCGGCAACGGCGCGCTACCGGTATAAGGCACTCCCAAACCTTCCAGAATGGACTGTACGGTTCCGTCTTCACCGAACTCACCGTGCATGGCGATAAAAACCAGGTCGACTTTTTTACGCAATTCTTCCGGCGGAACCTGCCAAACGCCGCCTTTGGTTATGCGTACCGAAAGAACTTCATATTTAGTCCGGTCGAGGCCGGCAATAATATTTCCCCCGCTCGCCAAAGAAACATCGTATTCGGACGACGGCCCGCCCATTAAAACGGCTAATTTGATGATTTTCATGAAAATAGTTTCCGCCAAAACCAACTTAATTGTCTGCTTAAAAAGGTCCGTTTTCAAGAACGGGCGGATTTGACACCGTCCCAAGGGCGTCATAGCGTAAATAGATATGCTCTCGGAACCGACCAGAGGATTGCTTGGAACTTATCGAACTTACATCGATAAAAGGGCTTCTTCGGAGAATCTGCCCAAAATACATGTCGACGAGATAGCCGCCAAGGTTGCGGCTTTTTACGAAAAAATACGCAATATCGTCGACTTCCAGGAAGACCATCTTCTCCGCAAACGGTTTATCGACCGCACTTTCCGGCGCCGGTTTCTTTTCTCCGTTTTGGACCCTGATATCGCCGAAGGGCTGGTAAAGGAAACTGTCCGCGCCGGCCACCTGCCGAACGACAGCGTGCCGGAAGAAAAAATCGCCGAAGTTCGGAATATCATCAATTTCGGCAAAAAAATCGGCGCGGAGATAAAAGACGACGGCCTTTACGATTGGTTCTTCGAGATGACCATCTGCGAAATCGAGGACGCGCTTTTCCCGGCGGACAAAAAAAAGATGGTCGCCGACCTGATGTTCTTCTCCCTCCGGGATTCGCTCGCGATTAAAAATATCCATATCAATGAAAAAGAAATCGACCTCCAGCTTTTTTCCGCCGTGCAGAAAGCCCTCTTCCGCCTTGACCAAAATCAGCTTAATTACCGGCTGCTTAATTTCATCTATCCGAGCTGGCGCCGGGAAGCGGAAAGCGGCGAAGAAATCATTTCCAAACTCAAAACGGCCAAAATCGCGATAGAAGAAGGACAAAAAAGTCCGGCCGGGGAAGAATTTATGAAGCTTTGCAACCGCTTCAATACGGTTTTTTATCTTATCGGCGACCTCTTGGAAGAGAACCGAACGCCGGCGGAATTGGAAGACATATTCGCCAGCGACGAAAAACGAGATAAAGAAATATCCCGGCTTTACCGCGCAAGGTACGGCCGCGAAAAACAGCGCCTCAACCGTCTGGCTTTTCTCACGGTCATTTCTTTTTTCATCACTAAAATAGCCATCGCCCTCGCCGTTGAAATCCCCATCGACAAATATCTCGGCAGTTTTTCCTGGAAAATCACCGCCGCGAATATCATTCTGCCGCCCTTTATAATGATTCTTATTCTCGCCGCGGTTCATATGCCTTCGAGCAATAACCTGAAACTGATTCTCGAAGAAACGAAGAAAATCGCTTCTTCGGAAGAAAAACGCGCCTATTCCGTAATCTTTTCCCGACCGAAAAGATTTTTGACCCGGGCCTTTGTCTGGATTTTCTACGCCGCGACCGTAGTGGCCATATTCTACGGAACCGTCCTGCTCCTGCGCCACTTCGAATTCAGTCCGGCCAATACCGTTGTTTTCCTGATTTTTACTTCGCTCGTCGCCGCCGTAGGAGTAAGGATAAACAATCGCGCGAAAGAATTAAGTTTGGAAAAAGAGAGAACGACTTTCTTCTCCTTCCTCGTCGATGTTATTTCCATGCCGTTCGTGAGCGTCGGGAAAACCGTGCTGGTCGGCCTCGGCAAATTTAACGTTTTTGCGATTGTCGCCAATTTCTTCGTTGAATTGCCCTTTCAAATATTCGTGGAATTCCTGGAAAACTTCAGCAGCTTTATCAAGAACCGGAAAGAAAAAATCAATTAACCTACAGTTCCCCGCGGAGCTCCATCGCTTTCCTCACTCTCTCCACGGCAATGGCGTAAGCGGCCATGCGCATATTTATCCCTTTATGAACGCGCTTCAACTCGGCATATTTTTTCTCAACCGAGGAATAAGCGTCAAGCATTAATTTTTTCAATTTGGCGTAAACCTCTTTCTCTTCCCAGTAATAATTCTGGAGATTTTGGACCCACTCGAAATAAGACACGGCCACACCGCCGGCATTGGCCAGAACATCGGGAATAATCAGTATTCCTTTTTTGGTGAGTATTTTTTCGGCTTCCGGAGTGGTCGGACCGTTGGCCAATTCCAAAACATAGCGACATTTCAACTTGGCGGCATTATTTTCGTGAATGGCGTTTTCCAGAGCCGCCGGCACGAAAATATCCGTCGCTACACCGACAATTTCCTCGGAGGCCATAATCTTGGCCGGAAAACCGACGAGTGTTTTGTTTTTTTCTTTGTAAGCCAGAGCTTTCTCCGCGTTAATTCCTTTTGAATCGTAAATAGTGTTCCGGCTGTCGGAGATGGCGACGATTTTATAGCCGGCTTTATAAGCGAATCTGGCGAAATATGAACCGACATTGCCGCATCCCTGAATGGCCAAAGTTATATTTTTCTTCGGTTTTTTAAGTTTTTTCGCGAACGCCTCGAGAATATAAAATCCCCCGAGACCGGTTGCTTCGGTCCGGCCTTTGGAGCCGCCGAGTTCAAGCGGCTTTCCGGTCAAAGCACCCGGGTCTTTACGGCCGATTATTTTTTCATATTCATCAAGCATCCAGGCCATGACGCGTCCGTTGGTGTTCACGTCCGGCGCGGGAATGTCTTTGTCGCTGCCGATGTACTTCGCGATTAAACGGATATAGGCGCGGCTCAACCGTTCCAGCTCTCTTTTTGAAAGAGAAGACGGCTCGACAATCACTCCGCCTTTTCCTCCGCCGTAAGGAATGCCAACGACGGCTGTTTTCCAAGTCATCCACATGGAAAGCGCTTTTACTTCGTCAACGCTCACGCCTGGATGAAAACGAATGCCGCCTTTGTACGGCCCGCAAGCGTTATTGTGCTCGCTCCGAAAGGCCTTGAATTTTTTGGTTTTGCCGTTATCTAACTTGATTTCGATATTACCTTCGATGAAGCGGTCTATCCGGGAAAGTTTTTTTATAGTCAGAGCGTCAAACCCTAAAATTTCCGCGACCTGCTCGAGCTGTTTTCTCGCGTTTTCCAAAGGGTTATTCATAAAAACATTATACTCGGCGAGGGAAATAGCTCAAATTATTTTAAAATCGGGTCTAAAAACAGATTTGGGCAGAAAGACGTGGCGGGTCTTCCTGCCCAAAAACTCATGCGAGTAAAAAGCGCGACTTCTCGGCTTCTTCTCTAACCCGAAAAAGATACTCTCGCCTGACTATGGCAAGAGTCCCGGGAGAAACAAGCCGAGAGAGGGTCTCCACCACGGGCCCCCACTTCTTAAGCCGCTGGAGGGCGGCCCCCGCCGGATCATCCGGGGCGTCCTCGAGAGAGCACCCGGCGGTTGACGCCCGTCTCTCCTCTCCAAAGAGAGGGGAGTTCAGGGGAAGGGGGTAGATAGCATTTACCCCCATCGCCCGGAGAAGGTCCCCCACCTCGGAGGGAAGCCTCCCCCAATGGTAGGAGGTGCCATCCCTCCATTCAAGGGACACCAACCTGCTGGAGGGAAGCATTACTCCCCTGAGAGCTCCTCCCCCGGCGAAGGCGCGAAACGGAATCTTGACGGGGATAATCTTTACCGCCATTTTTTCGGCCACTTTTTCACCTCCTCCCGCTATCAGGTCCCAAAGCCGCCACCCTTGGGTATTGCAAAGGTACAAGTACTATTTAAAGAAAAACATAAATTATAGTTAATGTCAAAAACTAAAAGAGCGAGGTTTATCCCCCAACCTCGCTTTCCAATCCTGTCTGTTCAAGGCCTTTCACATTCCTTTTCCCAAACCTCACGTTTTTCAACGATCGTACCAAAAAGTGAGTTTCTTATCGTTTTCTCGCCCCCCGTTTTTTTATTCCATTCTTTTTCGCAAACCTCACTTCTTTCAACGATCGTACCAAGAAATGAGTTTTTAATCACCCGTCCTATCTACCTCTGCTTCTGCACCGCAATATTTTGTCAAATCATTGCCTGTTCTCTCATTTCGTTCGGCATTTTTTCGACGGCGTAGCGAAGGGCTACCCGCGGCATTTTGTCTTTATTCCTCATCACGTATTCAAATACTTCTTGGCTATAAATATTGCTTGCTTCTTTCAGCATCCAGCCGTAACCTTTTCGGACCAAATCGTCTTCGTCCTCCAGAAGAATGTCGGCAACCCAAAAGGCGTTTTCCAACGCCCGTCCTCGGCGCAAAGAATAAATAAGTGATACGGCCGAAGCGCGCCGGAGCCAACGGTTTTTTAATCTCGCCCACACCTCGGTTTTCTTCAGAAATTCCGGGTATTGAAACAAAAAATATCCCAGAGCATGAGTGGAAAAATCATCGCAAGTCCCCCAGTTCCCGATATATTTCTTAAACCATCGCTCAAAAACCGGAAAATCGCTTTTTGTAAGTTGCTTTTTTATCCGATAGACCCAATCGAGTGCGATCGCGATTTCCTCGTTGTAACCGGACTTTAATAATTTCTCGCAGAGCGAAAAAATCCGCTTCTTGGCCAAATTTTTAACCTCGCGGAAATATTTTCTGGATATCTCGCGAACAGCCGGCGTTTTCACGCCGTAGGTTTTGATTTTCTCTTTGAAAAATCTCTGGGCTTGTTTTTTAATCCGCGGGTCGGATTTTTGTTTCAGTTCCTTACGGATTAGAAAAAGAATCTGACGCATAG
Organism: uncultured Candidatus Saccharibacteria bacterium; assembly: GCA_964348915.1. Taxonomy (GTDB): domain Bacteria; phylum Patescibacteriota; class Minisyncoccia; order UBA6257; family Colwellbacteraceae; genus CAYGEM01. The sequence continues at coordinate 126,313 of CAYGEM010000001.1, forward strand.
TTAATTGTTATAATTTATGAGATTTTTATAATACCAATAAATTACTTCAATTTACATCTTCATTAAGAT
>CAYGEM010000002.1:0-13516 GCA_964348915.1 uncultured Candidatus Saccharibacteria bacterium
TGAAGCGTGGAAAAAACAAGGTGGCCGGTAAGACTGGCCTGGCTGGCCATCTCGGCCGTAGGCAGATCTCTTATCTCGCCGACCAGAATGACATCAGGGTCCTGGCGCATGATGGAGCGCAAACCGTTTTCAAAATCATATCCGGCCTGCGGGTCAACCTGCGTCTGCTGCACTCCTTCAAGATGGTATTCAATCGGGTCTTCGATGGTGATAATTTTTATCTCCGGCGTCCGCACCTCTTTCAGAAAAGCGTAAAGGGTGGTTGTTTTTCCGGACCCGGTCGGTCCGGTAACCAAAATCATGCCGTTGGGTTTGCCGAGCTCGGCGCGAATTATCGCTTCATCATCCTCGCGCAAACCCAGAACAGCCAGGTCAAGGCCGATGGTTTTCGGATTCAAAATCCTCAAAACAACGGTTTCGCCGAATTCGGACGGATTGATTGACGCGCGAATCTCGATGTCCGTTCCGTCAGAAACGGTAAAGCGGCCGTCTTGGGCGGCCTCGCGGATATTCAGCTTCATGCCGGACAAAAGCTTTATCCGATTAAGCAACATCTCGTAACTCTTCAGGGAAAGTCCGCCGGCCGGGTAAAGCATCCCGTCTATCCGGAAACGGATTTTTATTTTCTCTTTTTCCGGCTCAAAATGAATATCGGAAGAAGACAGATCAAGGCCGGCACGCAGAACATTTTCCAAAAAAAGAGTGGCGACCGCCTGATTTTTCTCCAATTCGTTGATTTTTGTTTCAAGCGAAGATAAATTATCAAAAGTGAGCTCGCCGGGGATATGAACTTCCGCCGTGATCTCTTTTGCTTTTGCGTCGAAAGACATTAATATCAATATAGCGATATGTCCGGACATAGTAAATGGCAGCAAATCAAACATAAAAAAGGCGCGACTGACAAGAAAAAAGCCGTTATTTTCAGTAAAATTCTTAAAACCATACGGTCAGCGGCAAAAGAAGAGCCGAATCCGGAATTCAACCCGCGCCTGCGAACGACTATCCAGAAAGCCAAAGCCGAAGGCGTCTCCCAAGACAGCATCGAGCGGGCGATCAGCCGGGCCAAGGAATCGGGCTCGGAAGAAATCACGATCGAGGCCTATGGAGAAGAAGGAACGGCTTTTGTCATCCGGGCGGTCGCCGACAACAAAAACCGCTTGATGGCCGAAATCAAGCAGATTTTCTCGAATTTCGGAGCGAAGCTCGCCGAACCCGGGGCAGTGCTTTGGGCTTTCGAGAGAAAAGACGGTGAGCTGATTCCAAAATTTAAACAAACTCTCTCCGCTTCGGCGAAAAATTCCGCCAAGGAACTACTTGACGCTTTCGCGGAGAAAGAGGAAGTAACCGAAGTGTTTACCAACGCCGACATATGAAAGGAGAAATTTTTTTGGGCATCGACCCGGGAACGAACCGCATCGGCTTCGGCGCCATCTCTAAAAAGAATAACGCGCTGACCTGTCTGAAGTATGGGGTCATCGAAATCGGCGCCCTTGCCGCAGGCAAGCGCCTTCTCATTCTCGAAAAGAGATTAGCGGGTCTTTTTAAAGAAATTCAACCGGATGTTGTCGGCGTGGAGAAACTTTTTTTCTCTAAAAACCGGAAGACCGCCATGTCGGTGGCCGAAGCCAGGGGAGTCATTCTCCTTGCGGCCGAGAAAGCCGGCATTCCAATCAGAGAATTTTCCCCCACGACCGTCAAACAAAGAATCTGCGGTTATGGCGCGGCGGACAAAAAAGGAGTGATAAAATTAATCCAGCTTTTTCTGGGAATTGAAAAGTTCGATTCCCTTGATGACGCCGCCGACGCCTTGGCCATCGCCATTGTCACCGGAACCGAAACCGGATAACGGTTGACAACGTCAATTGACGTTAAAATCTCTTCGTATATACTATTCCCATAACTTTTAAAAAGGTCGATTCTTTATCTTGTTTATGATCCAAGAAACAACAAAATTATCAGACGTTAAAATCGGCGTTTTCTTCTCTCAAAAAGACGACAAATGGGCCGGCGCGGACTGGACCGATAACGACCCTGACGGCGCTTCGGGTGACGGCCCGGACGATACCGCGGAATTAGGGGATGCTGATGCCGATGGAAAACTCGGGGATACTGAAGATTCGGATGTTCTTACCGAAAAAGAGGAGGAGGACGAAAAAGGCTCTGAAGATTTCTAAGTCGTCATAACCAAAAACCTTTGTAATTTCCGCCTTGGTGTATAATACTAAGGCGGAATTACTTTAAATGAGCCACGTATTAAAGAAAAGGAGGGTGAATGTCATTTCCGGTTTAGTCATTGCTCTATCCGTCGGCGGCGGCATATTTTTCGTCTATCTTTTAGGGATTAGCCGATCCCTGCCGCCGGTCGAACAATTGGAAGGAGCCATAGTGAGCCAATCGACGAAGATTTTCGACCGAACCGGCGAAAATCTGCTTTATGAAATTTACGATGAAGAAAAACGAACTGTGGTTCCGGCCGAAGACATTCCGGAGCTGGCGAAAAAAGCGATCATCGCCATCGAGGACGAGCATTTTTATACCCATCCGGCGTTTGACCTGAAAGCAATCCTTCGCGCGCTGACCATCGACCTCATTCACGGCCGGGTGACACAAGGCGGCTCGACTATCACCCAACAATTAGCGAGAAACGCCTTTCTTACTCCGCGACGCTCCGTCAGCCGCAAGCTGAAAGAGCTTGTCTTGGCTTATCGAATCGAAAAAATTTACGACAAGGAACAAATTTTGGCGCTTTACTTAAACCAGGTACCCTTCGGCTATAACAGTTATGGAATCGAAGCGGCCAGCCGGCTTTATTTCAACAAGTCAGCGAAGGACTTGTCCCTCGGAGAGGCCGCCATGCTCGCGGCTCTTCCGCAGGCGCCGAGTTATTATTCTCCCTGGGGGACGCACGCCGATGAATTGGAAAGAAGACGGTCTTTCGTACTCAAGAAAATGCGAGAGCTCGATTTTATCGATGACGAACAACTGACTTCGGCTCTGGAAAATAAACCGGGGGTGGTATTGATTCCTCCCAAGGCCAACTTTAATCTTGCTCCTCATTTTATCATGATGGTCCAAGATTATCTCAACCAAAAATACGGAGATGATTTCGTGCGGAGAGCCGGATTAAAAGTAACGACTACCCTGGATAAAAATTTGCAGGAGCTGGCCAACTCCACGATAGAAAAATGGTCTGCGGTCAACGCGGAAACCTATAATGCCCACAATGCCGCTCTGGTTGCCGAAGATGCCACTACCGGACAGATACTCTCCCTGGTCGGGTCAAAAGGATATTCTCTGCCTTCCGAACCCGAGGACTGCCTGGAGGGAAGAACTTGCCTTTTCGAAGGCAATTTCAACGTAGCCAGCCAAGGATTGCGTCAGCCCGGCTCGACGCTGAAACCGTTTATCTATATGACCGCTTTTTCCGGAGGTCTTACTCCAGACGCGGTTGTTTTCGACGCGCCAACCGAATTTTCCAGCAATCCGGCCTGTCCGGCAATAGTTGATTATTCCAATGACAATCCCGTCTGTTATCATCCGCAGGATTACGACCGGCTGTTCCGCGGCCCCATCTCGCTGAAAAACGCCTTAGGGCAATCCTTAAACGTTCCCTCGGTTAAGGTCTTCTACCTTGCCGGCATAGAAAAGAGTTTGGATATACTGGAAAAGTTCGGCATTACCAGCTTAAAAGACCGCGGCCGTTACGGACTTTCTCTGGTCCTGGGCGGCGGAGAGATAAGATTGGCGGAACTCGTCCACGCCTATACCATCCTCGCCCAAGAAGGAATTAAAAGGGACCAAACGATAATTTTAAAAATCGAGGACTCCTCCGGCAGGACGTTGGAACAATACGAGGACAAGAACGAAAGAGTCATCGATGCGCAATATCCCCGGCTTGTCAACGATATTCTCTCCGACCGGGAACAACGGCTTCCTCTATTCCGTTACATAATCAAAACCACGGAAATCCCCGGCCGACAAGTGGCTTTCAAGACGGGAACCACCGACGATACCACTGACGTCTGGACTTTCGGTTATACGCCGGATCTGGTCGTAGGAATCTGGGCGGGGAATAATAATCGCGAACCTTTGCAGGGTAAAAGCGCCGGCGCGGTGGTTGCGGCGCCGATCTGGCAGGAATTCATGACCGGAGCGCTAAAAACCCGGCCCGCCCTCACCTTTACCAAACCCGATCCTATCCCGACCGACAACCCGATATTGAGAGGAGAATTCGACCCCCAAAATAGCCACAATATCCTTTATCACCTTAACCGCCTTTCCGACCCGCAATATCAAAATTGGGAAACCGGCGTTTTGTTTTGGCTGCGCAACAATCCCTTGCCTGCTTCAGTCGGCGAACCGCTTTATACTTACGCGTCCGGTAAACTCCCGGAACGCGGCGGATCTTATGGGGCCGTCGAAATAATTGTTTCTTCTCCCAAGAGCGGGGAGTTTTTCAAAGACGTCATCACCGGAGAAGCCCTGGTCCGCTCTTCCGCGGGAATCGGGAAAATCGAGCTTTACTTCAATAACCGGTTGATAGAAACGAAGAGCGACAATTTGGGAGAAAACTATTCTTATTCCTTTTCATTCCGACCGACAGAGCCACAGCCGCAAAATCTCCTGGTGGTGCGATTGACCGACCAAAATGGCAATTTTATCTCGAAAGAAATTATCGTTTTCAAAGAAGATTGACGATTAAGAGGGCTTAATCGGCATGATAATGTAAAAACCGGAGGGATCCTCGGGCGACTTAATCATCGCCGGACGGCTGTCCCCTTGAAGTCCCAGAAACAGGTCGGCGGAATCGATATTTTTAATCCCGTCAACAAGATACTTCAAATTAAAAACAGCCTCGACGGCTTCTCCTTTTACTTTCGCCGGCAGAAGATACTTGCTTTCTCCCAAAAGACTGTCCGAAGAATGAATTCCGACGGCTTTTTCTCCCTGACGGAATATAATTCGGACTTCGTTGTTGCGACTCGAAAAAGAATTGGCCAGACGGAGAGCGTTAAGAAGCTCCTCCTTCCCTAAAACAATTTCCGTTTCCAGTTCCTTGGGGATAATCGGTTCGTAATCGGGGAATTGTCCCTCGATCAATCGCGAAAATATTTCGGTTCCCTTGGTCTCAAAAACCACTTGTTTTCCATCGACGTAAACAGAAATATCTTCATCCTCCTCGGTCCTCATTATTTCTTGAGCAGTCTTCAGGGGAAGAATAAATTTGGTTCCGGCAGAAACCTTAAACTGGGCGCCGGAAATGGTTTTCTCCGCCAAACGGAAACTGTCCGTCGCCGCCAGTTTAAAAGAAGAATTATCCAAGGAAAAAAGCACTCCGCTCAGTTCGGGTCTCAAATCGGAAATCTGCGCGGCGCTAATCACCTTGCCCAAGGCGCTCTTAAGCGCAATCAACGAGCCCTTGATAATGGCCTGGCTTTTGGAGATTTTGGGGATAATCGGAAATTCATCCACCGGCATTGCTTGAAGGGCGGCTTCATAATTGTCCGTCCGGATAGTCAGGATGTTTTTAGACGCCTCCAACTCCAACCTCTCGCTGGGCAAATTATTAATTATCCCTAAAAAGACGGCGGCAGGCACCATAATCTCCCCTTCTCTTACGATTTTCCCGGCAATATTTTTAGTAATGGCTGTTTCCAGATTGGTAGCTGAAATTAAAAATCCACCACCTTGGGTTTTGATGATAATATTCTTTAAAACAGGGAGGGATAAGGATGAGCCACTGATTATCCGAGAAATACCATCGAGCGCGTTTTTTAAATTATTCTTTAATACTATTATCTTCATTTTTATTTAAGGCTTGTTGTAGTTAAGGGTGGGGATTGGTGGATATTGATGAAAGGATAGCTGATTAAAAGGAAAAAATGAAATGATTATTGGGGAAAAGGTGTTAATAATTTTTTATACTCAAGTATTTTTTGGGGAGGATTGGGGGAATCCACAGGTTATACGACTCGGGAATCGGGCTTGCCCACTAACTCTTTAATCATGATCATTTTTTGCTGGAAGACGCCGTTCTTTTCGATGATTCGGGAAATTTTTTCGTAGGAGTAAATAGCCGTAGTGTGGTCGCGTTTGCCCATTTTCTCCGCGATATAGGGGTAGGACATATTAAGCATTTCCCGCAACAGATAAATGGCGATTTGCCGCGGCTCGACGACTTCTTTTTTTCGGCTTCGACCAAGGAGGTCGGTGGGAGAAATTTCGTAAAAAGAGGAGACCGCTTTGATAACCTGGGTCGGAGTGATGTTCGCGTTGTCGCGAGTTATCATCTCGGCGAGCAGTTTTTCCGCCTGGCCGAGGTCGAACCCGCCTTTCTGTTTTGCCTGAAAGATAATCCGGTTCAGGGCGCCTTCCAGTTCCCGGATATTTTTCTGCACCAGCCGGGCGATCAAAGAGATAATTTCATCGGGAACGGTTTCGGTCATCTCCTGCGTTTTTACCTTCAGTATCGCCATTCTGGTTTCGAAGTCCGGCTGGGAGATGTCGGCAATCATGCCTCCTTCAAAACGGGAGCGGAGGCGTTCTTCCAGGATGGGAATGGCCCGGGGAGGCCGGTCGGAAGAAATAATGATTTGCTTATTGTTTTCGTGGAGAGCATTGAAGGTGTGGAAGAACTCTTCCTCGGTTTTTTCCTTTCCGCCGATAAACTGGATATCATCGACGATTAAAACATCGACGTTGCGGTAGACCTTCTTCACGTCTTCTGTCCGCTTGTTGCGGATGGCCCAAATGATGTCGTTGGTGAATTTTTCCGAAGAAACATATTTGACGTGAATTTGATTTTTGTGCCTCAGCCGGATTTCGTTGCCGATAGCTTGGATGAGGTGGGTTTTCCCCAGACCGGTGCCGCCGTAAAGGAAGAGGGGGTTGTATCTTTTGCCGACACAATCAACCACCGCTTGAGAGGCGGCGTAGGCCAGCTCGTTGGAAGAGCCGACGACGAAGGACTCCAAGGTGTAACGGGGATTCAGTCCGGTTTCCGGATCAAGGCGGGTTTCGACAAAGGAAAGCTGCTTCTCCGCCGGCGATTCCTTAACCGGCTCGTTTTTCTTGACAAACAGCCCGGAATCGACGGCATAATTGATTTTTTTAACGGACGGCTCTTTCTCTCTTAGAAGCCCGAAGACGAGCTTGTTGTATTTGGCCTCCACCCATTCTTTGGCAAAATAGTTCGGCAGGACAATCATCGCTTCGCCCTGCCGGATTTCCACCAAGGCGCTTTTTTTGAGCCAGGTTAAGAAATTAGGGCGGGAGATCTGGAGCTCCAGTTCGGCGAGGACCAATTCCCAAAGCTCCTCGTAATTCATAACCTCATTGTATGGAAAGAAAAATAGGCCGTCAAAAAAATTATGGAGGGAAAGCTGTTGACTACTTGGGGATAATTACCTAAGTTAAGGTTATGCCAACCTATAACCCTAAAAAGAAAAAGAGAAAGCGCACCCACGGCTTTTTGAAAAGACAATCCTCCGCCGGCGGAAGAAAGGTGATTGCCAAGCGCCGGGCGCAAGGCAGGAAAAAGCTGGCTGTTTAATGCTTCCGAAAAAATACCGGTTGAATTTGGGAAAAACACGGCCCGACCGGATTCTGTTCACGGGCCGGCACCTCCTTATCAAGTCGGGAGAAAACGAGCTGCCTTACGGCCGTTTCGGAGTGGTGATCAGCAACAGAGTCGAGCCCAAAGCGGTCCGGCGAAATTTATGGCGACGGAAAATTTTTTCCTGGCTGGAAAAGGCGGTTACTGGCGCCGCGGGGAGAGATATAGTTATAATCCTGAAGAAGAGACCGGGAAGAGAAGAGGAAGAGCAAATCAAAAACGAATTAAAAAATGTCCTGGATTTTTGAAAAAATACTTTATCAGCCGCTACTCAACGCCTTAGTCGGGTTTTATAATCTTTTCGGCGGAAGAGACTTTGGCTTGGCGGTGATCGCCCTTACGATTATCGTCCGGGTGATCCTGTCTCCCCTTTTGCGCGCCAATCTTCGGCAACAGAAAGTCATGTCCGGAATGCAGGCGGAGCTGAAGCGCGTCCAGGGGAAATACAAGGACGACAAAACAAAACAGCTGGCCGCGGTTCAGGAATTATATAAGCAGAACAAAATAAATCCTTTTAGCAGTTTTCTTCTCCTTTTGGTCCAGTTGCCCATACTTTTGGCTTTGTACCGGGTTTTACTCGACGGACTGAACGGCGGAGCCGGAGACGGCCTGTATTCGTTTATCACGGCGCCAACACATATTAATTATAGTTTTTTGGGATTGGTTGATTTGAAGGCGCCCAGCCTCTGGTTGATTTTCGCCGCGGGGCTCGCCCAATACTGGCAAGCCAGGGTGGCTTCGACAGTCAGCCCGATGGCTAAAAATTCCGCGGCGACAGCGACCCTTCTCCTGATGCCGCTCATAACCGTTGTCTTTTTATGGAAAATTCCGTCAGCTATCGCTTTATACTGGACAGTTTCCACGATTATTTCTATAATCCAGCAAACAAGAATCAAGCTGCCGAAAGATGAAAAAATTAAAAGCCGTAATTGAAGAGCTTATACCCCTTTTCCATCTAAACGAGACCAGAGCCGAGTTCGACGAGAATAATAAGAAAATATTTTTTCACATCAGCGACGAGTTCATCAGCTCCCGGAATTTGTCGGAGATAGTGATGCATTTTAACCGGATTTTCGGCCTAATCGCCAAAAAATTCGACGAGGGTCCGATTACCGTTGATGTCAATAATTTCCGAAAAGAGAGGGAGCGCTTTGTGGTGGAGTTGGCTCGGGCCGGCGCGAAGAAGGCGGCCATAACCAAAAATGACGTGGTTTTGCCGCCGATGAACGCTTACGAGCGCCGGCTGATACACACCGAATTATCCATCCGGCCGGATATCAAAACCGAAAGCGTAGGCCAGGACTTGAGCCGCCAGGTGGTGATCAAATTCTTGGAGTAGAGAGAATGGCGGGATTGATAGTGTTGAGTATTACAAAAGAGCCGGCGAGGATGAGCAGTCCGAAGACGGCATTAAAAATTCGGTCTTTCGCGTCTTTTTGTAAGCTGGCATTGCCGGCAGAAGCGATATAAAGGATGCCGCCATAAATGATCACCCCTAAAGCGAGCAGTCCGCCGATACTAAGGGCCCAGACAAAAATGCCGCGGAAACCGTTCGCGATTCCAAGGGCTCGGGCGAAAGAATCGAAAACTTGCGTGACAATACCTTCTGTTTCTGTGGCCATTGCTTATATTATATCCTTTATTTTTTTTGCAGAAAAGCTTTTCCAATTCCGGTTGAGTTGTGGGCAGAGTAGGCGAATTATCATGGAGATCCTCCCTAGCCATATCGCTGTAAAATTTCCTCCGGATCGGTGGTGATAATCTGATGTTCAAAAGGAGAAGAGACAATCTGAATGGCGGCGTGGCTTAATCCGGCGAGAAACAGTCCGGCGCCGACATCGACTTCTACCAGAAAGTTTTTCTCCGCTTCGGTGAGACCGAAGGCCTTGCCGGTCGCTTCAATGGTGGCCGGGGATTGTTTTAAGAGGAGCTGGATAGAAGAGTTGGTGATAATCGGCCGGCCGTAAGGAGAACTCAAAAAATCCTCCACATCTTGGGTGATGGTGGTAATGCCCAGATAATATTTGCGCGCCCGCTTGGCCAAACCAAAAAGGAAAGCGGCGCTGTCCGGATATTTCATCATCCACCAGGCCTCATCGACGACCATAATTCTTTTTTTCAACTGGCTGCGAATCTGGTTCCAGATGAAATTCAAAATGGCATACATAGCGATGGGCCTTAATTCTTCTTCCAAATCGCGGATGGAGAAAACCACCAGCCGGTTCTTTGCATCGACATTGGTGGGCATATTGACGAATCCGGCGAAACTTCCTTTGGTGAAACGATAGAGCCGGTCGGCCATTTCTTCTCCTCCTTTGATATTTCTCAAAATAGTTTCCAGGTCTTCGAGCAGAGGAGGAGTCGCGCCGGAAAAATCTTTATCAAAAGTAATGTCGCGGCTGGCATAGGTTTCGGTGATGGCCCGGTCAATCAGGGCTTCTTCGGCGGAAGTTATCTCGCCGAGCATGAGTTTAAGCAATCCGGCTAAATTGACAAAGTGGGATTTCAATATTTCTCCCGGGTCTTCTCCTTCCGGAATAACAGGGACGTCGAAGGGGTTGATTCGGTTTTGGGAATTCAAGGATATTTCCACTATTGTCCCGCCGAAGGTTTTGGCTAGGGTTTGATATTCGTTTTCCGGGTCGATGATAAGAATATCGGTGCCGAACATAAGAGAACGGATGATTTCCAGCTTGGTGGCGTAGGACTTTCCCGCGCCGGCTTTGGCAAAAACGACGGTATTGGCGTTTTCCATGGAAAATCGGTCGAAGATAACCAGGGTGTTGTTATGGAGATTGATGCCGTAAAGAACCCCTTCGTCCGAAGTAAGGCTGATGGAGTCGAAGGGGAAAAAGAGGGAAAGAGGAGAAGTATTCATTGGCGCGTTTATCTCCAGTTCGTCTTTTCCTATCGGCAAGACGGCATTGAACGCTTTTAGCTGTTCAAAGAGAGGGGGTCTGGCGGATAACAATTGGGATTCGAGAACGGAATTTATTTTTTCCTCCAAGTCGTTTAACTGTTTTTCCGAGTCGGAATAAAAAGAAAGATAAAGAGAAGCGTGGAATAATTTTTCCGTTGATTGCTGGAGGGCGTCGCGCAAGGCCTCGATATCACCCAGAGCGGTTTCAATCATCGGGTCGCGCGTCAGGCCTTTTTCTTCCATCTCCGAGAGCTGGGCTTCCAGACCGGTCGCGCGCGCCCGTAATTTTTTGAGCATAAGGCCCGTATCAGCCGGAGAAATATGGATGGCAATATCCATAATCTCGGGCATGTTTATCATGGAAGAGAGCCAGCCGGTTGAAAGGAAGCGGGGATAGCTAAGGACAGCGACGGTACGGCAAAAAAGACCGTCTAATTTCAAGGATGAAGGGAAGATTCCCATTTTTTCAGGCAGGGTTTCGGCGATGGACCGGGGAGGAGAGAGAGAGTCCTGGCCGGGAGAATAAAAGCTGTGATATAAGTCGAATAATTCTTCGTCTTCAAGTGTCACGGAGCGGAGGCCCATTTGCCTCAAGCCGCGCATTACCCGGTCGGCATTTTGGTTCAGCTTGGTGAGATTTTTTTCCAATTGACCATCCCTGTTAATTTCACTTTCTGCTTTTCTGCCGGGTATCTTGATTGAGGGCAGAATAACCGGGTCAAAAGGGACAACAACAAAAAAGCTTTTTTCCATAATGGCATTTTGAGAAATAAAGGCGGCGATAAAATCCCGATACTGCTCGATTTGCGTTTTCAGGAGGGGGTTTGTTTCCTCGACCGCCCTCTCGTTAATCCTATTCAGATAATTATTTATATTTACCTTTCGCGACCGGACATTTATCTGGACGGAAAAATTGAGAGAATTGAGAAAATTTTGGAAAGAAGAAATTATTATTTCCTGCTCTTCTTCTGATTTTAGGTTGAAATTAACGCCAGAAACCATAATAACTTTTCTCAATCCGCCGCCTTTTAAGAACACCGCGCCGTCTTTTACGCGGTCGATTTCAGAAACACTTCCCATATATTCGACGGTATTTTTTGGCATCAGCGGTAGTCGATTCTTCTGGCAACTTCTTTTTCGCCGGTTATCTTCCGAAGAATTTCATATCTTTCCTTGGCAACGGCTTGCTGACGGGAGAATTCCGGGCCGAAAGGAGCTTCTCTTTTAGGCACCGGATTCGTTGAAGTGGTAAGTAAGCGGAACAGATTTTTGAGCGGCGTTTTCTGGGGGCTCGCTGGCTTTATTTCGGCTGTAATAGGAGAGGGCCTTATCTCCTGAACTTTCGAGGAGAAATATCTATCGCCCCAGAAATAAGAGAAAGCCGCCAGGACAAAGGCCGTTATTGGCCGGCCGTTTATTTTATGTACGGCAATAACAACGGAAGAGCCGATTAAAATGATTGTAATAGGGGCCCAGACCGCAAGGGATAAAATATCGAAAAGTAAAATTGAAACAAGGACGGTCGCCGCCGCGTAGAAAAACTGACCGATGGTAAAGACCCAAAATATTTTACTTTCCGTCTCGACGAATTGGGGAATTTGGAACTGCATTTATTTGGGAAGGTCTTTTAGGTCCACCGTGTTCTCCGGATTAACTTTTAGCGGGTTTTTATCGGGTTGTTTCGTTGTAGAGTCCTCCGTGGCGGCAAGGGTGGGGGTGGAAAATTCCGATGAGTAATTTACGGTTTTTTCTGTTCGTCGCGAATCGTTTCCAGCCCCTTGTTCTTCGGCTCCGAGAAAAGTAGGTCTTAATAAGGGAGAGGTCTTTGGGGGCGGAATCGTCGCAGTAGGTTTTTCTTGAGCGGGAGAAAAGGAGGGATTTGTGTCTGGCAAACTCCCCGCCGCAATTTTTTGGTAAAAAACCGACAAGTCATTTCTTAACGGGTTAATTATTTTTTGGAGAATCTCTTTCGAGAGAAAAACAGCTTTGTCCTCCTCGATATTTAACCCGTCTCGAATCTCTCCGGTTATATTTTTCGGAAAAACGAATCCCAGAATAACCAGACCGGTTAAAAAACGCAGAGAGAAGTTATCAATATCGTTTAACTTCGCTTGTTCTGAAATCAGGTCTATTTTTTTGGAGGTCTCCGGAGAGACGAGAACTTCTTTTAGTTCTTCGGATAGAAGAGAAAACCTGTTTTCAATTTGTTCTGGGGTTAAAGAATATTCCATTTTAGAAATTATTATCTTTTAAGACGCGCCATTCCCCCGGGCTCTTTTTTCGGACTCCAATCTCTCTATTTCCTTCTCCCGGGTCTCTCTTTCATCCTTTAACCTTTTTATTTCTTCGTCTTTTTTCCCCGCGTCTGCTTTATGTTTTTTCTTTAACTCGACCCCTGCCGCCGATAGCACGGCTTCGAATATGGATGCGTCAAACATTCCTGCCCTTTTGAAGAATTTGTCGCGAATTTCGCCTGGTTTACCAAATGATTTTCGCCATTTTTGGAAGAGCCTTTCTCTTTTAGAAATTTCAGGAATAGGAGAAGCGGAGGAAGGCGATTCATTATCCCACCATGTCGCAAAAGATTCTTCCCAACCTTCACCGTTACCACCAGGAGTACCACCAGGAGTCCCTTCGCCAGGGACAGGGCTACCCCTTTCTTCGGAGCCAGCGGGGGAAGGCGATTCGCCGCCATTCATTGTTTCAAAATAATCCGCAGCCTCCGCTGATCCGTATTCAGGGCTTGTAAAAGTTTCGAGAGTCGGTTTTTTAGGAGGGACAGAAGAGGGCTCACCAATTGTTTCAAAGTAATCGGCAGCTTCAGCTTCCCCATATGAGGGGCTCGCAAAAGTCTCCGGGCTTGGTCCGCTCGAAGGAATAGGCGGAGCTCCTCCGGTAGGAGTGCCGCCACCGCCAGGAGGAGGTGTGCCACCAGGACCAGGAGTGCCGCCGCCAGGTCTGGGTCTGCCTCCAGGAGTACC
>CAYGEM010000002.1:13616-64300 GCA_964348915.1 uncultured Candidatus Saccharibacteria bacterium
AGGAGTACCACCAGGAGTACCACCAGGAGTACCACCAGGAGTACCACCAGGAGTACCACCAGGAGTAGGAGGAGTCCAGCGTCTCCATGGAAAAGGTCTCGGAGAAGGTCCCGTAGGCCTTCTGGCCCAGCGCGCACTCGCTCCTGCCGCTATTTTCCTCGCAGTCATTCTTGCCGCGCTGCCAAGTACGGCCGGAGTCATTGCCCCGGCTATAGCAAAGGCCTTATCAGCTCCGGCTATGCCCATTTTTTTTGCCGCAAACAATCCTCCGAAAAGCAAGACAAGAATAACTATTAATTTTCCCATAAAAGCGAGAAACCCTTGTTTATAGAGTTCTTCCGGGTTGTTGAACGAGCTCTCCAGCAAGATTTTCACCAAATATAAGAAAAAAGAAAAGACAGGCAGGAAAATTATCCATTTAATAAAAGTGGACCACCATTCTTTCCAAAGGTTGCCGAGGTCGCCTCCTAATTTGGGGAAAATAAAACTTAACCACACAAGCGGAGAGAAAATTATAAGAATACTTAAGGTTACATAACGGACAGCAAGCGCCCAGATCAAAAAGATTATATTTATAGCGGCAACAAGAGAAATAATCGCGGCGAAAAAGAGATTAAATATCGGTGAAATTAATTCCCTTATGAGGAAATTGTTCTCTTCTCTTTCAGTGATCTTTTCTAGGGTGTCGCGCATGGAAAAAAGATTAAAGCGCTTCCAATAAGAGAGAGTGAATTCCTCTACCGGACCATCCATCGCAACTCCTGGCGAGGTTCCTGTATTTTGCGTCGGGAGGTCGGCGTTTATAGAACACACTTCTCTTCCGAGAAAGGCCGAAGTTATTGAATTCGAAACATTTAGGAAAAGACCAATGAAAAACAAACTAAAATTTATTAAAAGCACGGCTATTATCAGCTTAGCCAAGGCATCTTTCATCGCATACCCCTTCAATCGCAATATAGTGGCAAAGCCGATTATGACCAAAACCAGGACAAACCCGACATTTGTCAATCCTAAAGTTATACGGAAACCGGTACCTACAACCCCGCTGGCGAGTGCACCGCAATTTAGGGCAAAAAGACCTCCAGCCAATACGAGGCCGAACCACAGAATTAATGAAACGGCGACTCCGATTAGCAGCATATTAAACCAAACAGCCAGGAGGGAATCCATTAAGTTGTCCGCTCCTCCAAACACAATCGAAATTCCGGCGCCAATTGGTATGTTGAGCGGCGCCCAGTCTTCTACGGCCTCTACAAGATTAGCGAGGACATAAGTAGCTAGCTTACCCACTAAAGCCCAGACAAAAAGTCCTCCGAATTTCACTAGGGCCGACGTGAGAGTGATATCGTTCTCGTCGGCCGACTCTGGTTTTTCGAACGCTGTTGAATATTCTGTAAGAGCTCCGCCAACATTCCTAGCTTTGGTACATGTATTTTTATAGCAAACAAACTTGTCGGCGCAGTCTTCACTATCTATACAATTAGTAGCGCCATCTTCACCCTTTATCCCCGGAATAATGCATCGTCCATCGAAGGTGCACTCTGCCCCCACAGGATAAATGCAAGGTCTATCAGTCTCGCATTCGCCGACTTGAGCATCGAGTGCCGCAAAAACAGGCATTATCGGCATTACCTGCGAAAGGGAGAAAACTATTAAGATGAAGAATAAAACTCCTCGTTTATTCATACTTTTTTAAAGTATATCATTTTTCAACAAGCTTGCTAACAAAATAATCATTTTCATGTTTAAATTTTGAGGCCTCGAAGAAGGGACAAGCCCTGCTTTTTTAAGTTCTTCCACAGTTCCTTCTCCGTGGTTTCTGGAGATTGCCAGTAAATTATTCAAAATCGTTTTTCTTGGCTGTTTGAATAAAATTTTGACGAACCGATAATACTGGTCGGGATTTTTTGTTTTCTTCGGGAAAAGCCGGATTATGGCCGAATCTACTTCAGGCGGAGGAGAGAATTTTTGACGGGGAATGGAGCCGATAATTTCCGGGTCGGCCCAGAATTGGGTGATGGCGGCGAGAAGATTCATCCGGGGCGGTTGGGCAACTATCCTTTCCGCCACCTCTTTCTGGACGGTGAGGACAATGATTTCCGGCTTATTTTTCAGCTCGCTCAATACGCGGAGCAATCGGCCGGTGATGTAAAAGGGAATATTGCCGATGAGTTTGTAGCGCCGGAGCCGGAGAGAGGACAGGGCTTTTAGAATGTCGGCATTAACGACTTCAATTTTGACGCCATCCGGAAGATGAGAGAAATGTTGAAGGAGAGAGTCGGCGAGGAGCTTATCCTTTTCAATCGCGATTATTTTTTTAGGGTGATATTCAATAAGATGGCGGGTGAGCTCGCCGTGTCCCGGCCCGATTTCAACAACAACATCGGTTTTTTTTATTTCCAAACCAGCGGCGATTTTCTCGAGCGCCTCTTCGTCTTCCAAGAAATGCTGTCCTAGTTTGCGGGGCATATATAAATTATATTTCTTGGCCGGACTTAATCCAAATAGATTTCATCCTCCCTTTTCAGATTGGACTCGCCGCGAAAATCGATGATCTCCGGCGGGATTTCGTACAAGAAGCGCGAAGCCGGACCGTAGAAGCTGATACAGAGCCGTTTTTTGGCCCGGGTCATCCCTACATACATCAAACGTCTTTCTTCTTCCAAGTCGTATTTTTTGAGCAGGGATCTTTGATGAGGAAGAATTCCCTCGGTCGCGCCGGCAAGGAAAACATTTTCGAATTCCAATCCTTTGGCCAAATGGATGGTCATTAATTTTACGCGCTCGGTCGAACGGATATTCTTTTTCAGAGAATCGCCGGACTGGAAAAGGGAGATCCTTTCCAAAAATTCTGCGAGCGAGGAAAAATCTCCGGCAAAATTGATAAGCTCGCCCAGGTTCTCTTTTCTTTCTTCGGCGTTCGGGAACTTCGATAAGAGAAGATTTTCATAGTCGCTGGTTTTAAGGAAAAAGCCGATGATCTCCAGAGGAGAGCTATTTTCGGCGAGAAGAGGCAGGCGGTCAATGAGTTCTTTGGAGACAGCGCGCCGGAAATTGGTTTCCAGCCGGTTGCGGCTGACTTCGTCTTTGGGATTATTGGCGAAACGGAGGCCGGCAACCAGGTCTTTAATTTCATACCGTTCATAGAATTTGAGCCCGCCGAATATTTCGTAGCCGATATCGGAGGAGATGAGTGATTGTTCGATTTGGCGCGACTGGGCGTTGGTGCGGTAGAGGATGGCGGTTTCTTCGGGATGAGCCAGGCCGGCGATTATATCGGCGAGATAGTCGGCCTCTTCTTCCGGGTGATTAAAGCCGCGAATTTTCACCGGTTCGCCCGGTTCGTTTTTTGTCCAGAGATTTTTGGGACGCTGGAGAGTATTTTGAGAGATGACCGCGCCGGCGGCGGAAAGGATGTTTCCCGAAGAGCGGTAATTTTGGTCGAGAACGATGACCTTGGCGTCCGGCCAGTCGTTTTCGAAATTCAGGAAATTTCGGAAATCCGAGCCGCGAAAACTGTAAATACTCTGCTGGTCGTCGCCGACCACGCTTAGACGCCGGTGTTTTTCGGCAAGGAGCTTGATAAAAAGATACTGACTGGAATTGATATCTTGGTATTCGTCAACAAGGATGTAAGCAAACCGGCGGCGATACTTCTCGAGTATTTCCGGGGAGGAGATAAATAAGCACACCGGTTTTTCAATCAAGTCGTCGAAATCAAAAGCATTCTGTCGGTTGAGCGACTTTTCGTAGGACTCAAAAATCAGACGAATTTTTTCATCTTCTTCCTCCCAAGAGAGAAACTCATTTTTGACTTTAGACACGCGGTCACGGACAGCCGGCAGAAAAAGTTTTTCCTTGAAATCGGCGTTTTTCAGAATTGCTTTTATGACTTTTTCCGAGTCATCGTTGTCAAAAATAGCAAAGTTGGGGCGCCGGCCCAATTTTTCCGCTTCTTCCCGCAGAATGCGGCTACCCAAGGAATGGAAGGTGCCGATGAACGGACTTACGGATCCTTTCAGATAAGAAGAGAGGCGATTTTTCATTTCCCCGGCCGCCTTATTGGTAAAAGTAATGGCGATGATTTTGTTTGGCGGAATTCCCTGTTCGATAAAATAGGCCAGACGGTTGGTCAGGGTGCGGGTTTTACCCGAGCCGGCGCCGGCGGTAATGAGCAGGGGAA
This sequence comes from uncultured Candidatus Saccharibacteria bacterium, assembly GCA_964348915.1. Classification (GTDB taxonomy): domain Bacteria; phylum Patescibacteriota; class Minisyncoccia; order UBA6257; family Colwellbacteraceae; genus CAYGEM01. The sequence goes on from CAYGEM010000002.1 coordinate 17,800, forward strand.
CGTGAGGCGCGAAAGCGGCCTCCTCTTGTTTTGGGTCGAGTTTTTGATTCACTCCACCAATGTACACTTACCCGCCAGCCAATGACAAATAAGTTTTAAAAATCACGCTAGATACTCGGTTCTCAATCGATACTGAAAGGCCTCGGCGACGTGGTCCAATCCGACTTGTCCGGATTCTTCCAGGTCGGCGATGGTGCGGCTCACTTTAAGCAGGCGGAAATAACCGCGGGCGGACAAAAGGGAACGGTCGAACGCTTTTTTGATGAATTCATCCGCTTCTTTGGTCAGACCGACGATTTTTTCGCACATTTTGGAGCTCATTTCATTGTTGGAAAAAGCGTTTTCTCCCCGGTCAAGAAATCTTTTTCTTTGCAATTCGCGCGCTTTTCGGACAGTGTCTTTTATCTCCGAGGAATTCTTTTCCGGAGAAGAGCGAAGATGTTCCATTTTCAGGCGGGGGACGGAAATTTGGATGTCGATGCGGTCGAGCAAGGGGCCGGAGATTTTTTTCTGGTAGCGGAAAATTTCATAAGCGCTGCAACGACATTCTTTTTCCGGGTCGTTGTAATAACCGCAGGGGCAGGGGTTCATGGCGGCGACAAATTGGAAACGGGCCGGAAAAACAAGGCTGTCTTTGATGCGGGAAACGGTGATGTAGCCGGCCTCGAGGGGCTGTCTTAAGGCCTCGAGAATGTCTCTCCTGAATTCAGGAAGTTCGTCCAAGAAAAGTACTCCGCGATGGGCCAAACTTATTTCTCCCGGCCGGGGATTCGCGCCGCCGCCGACGATCGCGGCGACTGAAGCGGAATGGTGCGGCTGGCGGAACGGCCGGAAATTTACGCGGGGAATTTCTTCGGAGAGAAGCCCGGCGGCGCTCCAGATTTTGGATATTTCGATAATTTCTTCAATGACCAGAGGGGGTAGAATCGACGGTAAGGATTTGGCCAGCATGGTTTTTCCCGAGCCCGGCGGCCCGACCATAAGCAAGTTATGTCCGCCGGCCGCGGCGATGATGAGGGCGCGTTTCGCCGCCTCCTGACCCCGGATATCGGCTATATCGATTTCCGGGAACGACTCTTCCCTTGGCTGATTCGGCGGGACAGCAGGGAGGACGTTTTTTTCTTCAAGATGGTCGATGACCTGGAGCAGGTTTTCCGCCGGACAGACGTTAATACCCGCGATAAGAGAGGCCTCGGCGGCGTTGGTTTTAGGTAAAATCAATTCCCGAAATCCTTTTTTGACGCCGAGAGAGGCGACGCTCAAAGCGCCTCGCACCGGCCGGAGGCCGCCGTCCAGAGAAAGTTCGCCGAGGAAAAGCCGCTGGTCGGCGGCGAAATTTTTTATCTGGCCGGACGAAAGCAAATAACCGACGGCGATGGCCAAATCATATTGCGAGCCGGTCTTTTGTAAGTTCGCCGGAGCCAAACTCACGGTGATTTTGCGATTTTCCCGGTTCGGCGGCTTAAAGCCGCTGTTCTTCAAGGCGGAATTGACCCTTTCTTTAGCTTCGGAAAGGGCCTTATCGGCCAATCCGACGATAGCGAAACTATGCAGGCCGACATTGGTGTCAACCTCGATTTCGATTAATTGGGCATCGACTCCTTCTAACTCCGAGGAAAAAACGCGAGCCAGCATCCCCGGCATTTTATTGGAGGGCTTTGTGTTTGCGGCAGTATCTTGACTCCGGGTCGATTTCCAGAATTTCCTTCTCTATTTCTTCATCGCTGATTTCGCAGATCCCGTAGGTGCCTTCTTTTATTTTTATCAAAGCGGATTTAGCGTCCTCCAGGCGCCGTTTAAGCACTTCTTTTATGCCGAGCTGGATATCGGCGGAGACAGACTCGTCCGCTTCTTCCTCTTGATCGGCTTGGTCGCCGAAATTAATCACATCGGGAATATTGGCGAGGTCGTTTTCCAACCTCCTTTTCAATTCAAGCAATTTATTTTCCGCTTTTTCCAAATCTTTTCGGCTAAGCATATAATTAAGTATATGTTCTACTCGATAAAAGGCAAGCTGAAAAAGAAGGGAATAAATTTCGTCGCGATTGAAGCCGGGGGCCTGGGTTATCGGATAGTCGTTCCCGCTATCACCTTGAGTTCTCTCCCGAGAGAAGGGGAGGAGGTCGAGCTTTATTTGCATCTGCATCTGCGCGAGGACGGCGCCGAACTTTTCGGATTTCTCAACGAAGAAGAACTTATTTTTTTTGAGATGCTGATATCCGTTTCAGGAGTGGGGCCGCGGACAGCTTTGGGCATTCTGGGGCTCGCGCCAATGGCGGGATTGAAATCGGCGATAAGGGCCGGGGACGCAGACACATTGATTAAGGCCTTCGGAGTCGGCCGGAAAACCGCGGAGAGGATAACTATCGAACTGAAAGACAAGGTTGGCGGAGAAGCGGAGGAAATCGGCGGAGGAAGATTGGACGTCATTGATGCTCTGGTCGGTTTGGGTTACAGCCGCCGGCAGGCGCAGGAAGCGGTGAGGAAAATTAGCGGCGAAAACAAATCACCGGAAGAAGTGATAAAGGAAGCGCTGAAGCAGATTAAATGAGCGACTTTCTGCCGGAAGGGGTGACGGAAATTTCTCACACGGCCGACCTGAAAATCGCTATCGAGGGCAATACTCTGGAAGATATTTTCGGAAAGGCGGCCGCGGCTCTGGCAGGAATAGTTGCCGGAAAAATTCTCAAGGACTTCAACCAAGAAGAAAAAATAAAAATAACCGCCGGCGAAGAGAGCGCTTTACTAATCGATTTTTTAAACGAGATTATTTCCCGAACGCAAATTAATCGCGCGGTTTATCCGGAGATAGAAATTTTGGAGCTTTGCGAAAATAGGGCGGAGATAAAATTAAAGGGCGCCCGGGTGGATGATTTTCGAAAAGACGTGAAAGCCGCCACTTACCATGGCGTTAAAATTGAGCGGCGAAACGGAAAATTAATAGCCGAAATATTATTTGATGTTTGATTTCTCAAAATGATTTCTCAAAACGATTTGATAAAAATAAAAGAATTTCTCTGGGAGATACCTCGGGGATTGAGGAAAGACATGAGGGTGCCGGCGAGATTTTACAGCAACGAAAAAATGCTGGCAGAAGTTTTCAAGGACGAATCCCTTCAGCAATTAGTAAACCTGACGGCCATGCCGGGAATTAAGAAATATTCTCTGGCCATGCCGGATATTCACGAAGGATACGGCTCGCCGATAGGCGGGGTTTTCGCCGTGGATGACGAAGAGGGCGTGATTTCCCCCGGAGCCGTCGGCTATGACATAAATTGCGGCGTAAGATTGCTTCTTTCTCCATTTTCCCATGAAGAGATAAAGAAAGAGATTTCTGGTTTGGCCGAAAAGATTTATCGGAAAGTGCCTTCCGGTTTGGGTCGCGGACAAGAGAAAAAGATATCAGCCGCTGATCTGGATAATATTCTTCAAAACGGCGCTAAGGCATTTTTGAGGCAGGGATACGCGACCAGCGAGGATATCGAGAATTGCGAGGAGAATGGCGGTCTGGCTTTAGCCGAGGCGGACAATGTTTCATCAACGGCCAAAGCGAGAGGAGGAAATCAGCTCGGGACACTCGGGAGCGGGAATCATTTTTTGGAAATTCAGAAAGTGGAAGAAATATTTGACGAAAAAGCAGCGCGGGCATTTGGATTATTCCCAGAGCAGGTCGTCATCATGATTCATACCGGTAGTCGGGGATTAGGACATCAGGTCGCCACCGACTATATCCGGCTGATGATGAAAGCGATGCCGAAATACAATCTTCATTTGCCGGACAAAGAATTAGCTTCGGCGCCGATTGTTTCGGACGAGGGAAAAATGTATTTCGGGGCGATGGCCGCGGCGGCCAATTTCGCCTGGGCCAATCGGCAGATGATATCTTTCCTTATCCGCGAGGCCTGGGGAGAGTCAATCGGAAAAGGGGAATTGAAGCTTCTCTACGATGTGGCGCACAATATCGCCAAACAAGAGGGCGGGCTGATTGTCCATCGCAAAGGCGCGACCCGGGCCTTTGCGCCGGGAAGCGAAGATATTCCGGAAAAATACCGGTCGGTCGGCCAGCCGGTTTTGATTCCCGGGTCGATGGGAACTTCTTCGTATGTCTTGGCAGGGACTAAAGAAGCCGAGGAGTCGTTTTATTCGACTTGCCACGGCGCCGGCAGAAGAATGTCCCGGCATCAGGCGACGAGGACGTTGAGCGGACAGCGGGTGGCCGAGGAATTAGGGGAAAAGGGAATTATTATAAAAACTCGTTCTTTGCGAGGGGTGTCCGAAGAAGCGCCCGAGGCCTATAAAGATGTCGACGAGGTGGTGGGGGTGGTCGATTCAGCCGGCTTATCCAAAAAAGTGGCCCGGCTTCTGCCTCTCGCGGTGATTAAGGGGGAATAAAAAGAAAGACCCCGCCGAAGTTCGATGGGGTCGAGAGAAAAGATCGTAAGTTACTGTTTCCCACGGTGACATTTTCGGCCAAGCCGTCACTCTACGGTGACGCTCTTGGCCAGGTTCCTCGGCTTATCCACATCACAGCCTCGAGCCACCGCCGCATAGTAGGCTATGAGCTGGAGCGGTATGGCGGCTAGAATCGGCGCCAGCAGCGGATCGGTCTTGGGTAGCCAGATGACCTCATCGGCGTGCTCGGCTATCTCCGGGTCGCCCTCGGTGGCCACGGCGATGACGTACCCTCCGCGGGCCTTGATAACCTGCACGTTGGAGATGGTCTTGTTCCTCAAGTCGGGCTGGGTCGAGACGGCGATAACCGGGACGCCGTTGTCGATGAGGGCGAGCGTTCCGTGCTTGAGCTCGCCGGCCGCGATGGCCTCGGCGTGGATGTAGGAGATCTCCTTCAGCTTGAGTTGCCCCTCCATGGCCACGGCTAGGTCCAGACCGCGCCCGATGTAGAAGACGTCATTCCACTCGGCGAGGCGCCGGGCGACCGCCTTCACCTGCTCGGCCCGGTCGAGGACCCTCTTCGCCAGTTCCGGCAGGCGCCGGCACTCGTCGAGGATTTCGGCCGCTCGCTCGGCTCGCAGAGTTCCGCGGGCCACGCCGATGTGGCAAGCGAAGAGGACGAAGACCAAGAGTTGAACCGTGTAGGCCTTAGTTGAGGCCACGGCTATCTCGGGGCCGGCCCTGGTGTAGACCACCTCGTCGGCTTCACGGGCCACCGAGCTACCGACCACGTTGGTGATGGCTACGGTGCGAGCTCCCCGGTGGGCGGCTTCGCGCTGGGCCTCGAGAGTGTCCATAGTTTCGCCGGATTGGCTGACGACGATGAGTATGTCTCCCTTTCCGATGAGCGAATCACGGTAGCGGAACTCGGAGGCGATGTCGGCCTCGACTGGCAGACGAGCCAGCCTCTCGATGAGATGCTTCCCGACCAGACCGGCGTGGAAGGCCGTGCCGCAGGCGGCGATGAAGATCCTATCCAGGGCGACGACCTCCTCCGTGCCGAGGGCCCCTTTCTCGAACATGATCCCCGTTTCGGCCGGATTCCTGGGGCCTCCGGCCGGGAGACGTCCGGCCAGGGTTTGCTGGAGGCAGATCGGCTGCTCGAAGATTTCCTTGAGCATAAAGTGCGGGAAGCCGTCCTTCTCGGCCGTCTCCACGTCCCACTCCACCTCGAGCATGGCCCTGTCGACATCCCAGGCCTCGCTGTCTGTGATCTGGATATTTGACCGTTCGATCACGGCCATGTCTCCGTCTTTAAGGACAACGACTCGGCGAGTATGCCGGAGGATGGCCGGAATGTCGGAGGCGAGGAAGTTCTCTCCCTTGCCGAGGCCGATGATGAGCGGGTTACCCCTGTGTATGGCAACTAGGTGGTCCGGCTCGTCGGCGTGAAGGACCAAGAAGGCGTAGTAACCTTTGAGGTCGGCCACCGCCCGCCGCACCGCCGCGACCAGGTCGCCGGCGTAGTACTCCTCGACCAGGTGCGGGATGACCTCCGAGTCGGTCTCCGAGCGAAAGCGGTGTCCGGCGGCCTCCAGACGCTGCCTCAGGATGAGGTAGTTCTCGATGACCCCGTTGTGGACGACGGCTATCTTGCCCTCGCAGTCGGCATGAGGATGGGAGTTGACGGTGGAGGCCTTGCCGTGGGTGGCCCATCGACAATGACCGAGGCCCATGGTGCCTTGCGGAGTGTTCCTATCCTTAGGAAGATTTTTCACGAGGGCTTCTACAGGCCCTGTGGCTTTGAAGATTAGTAACTCCTTGCTTTCTTCGTCTAAAATGGCAACCCCGGTCGAGTCGTAGCCACGGTATTCGAGGCGTCTGAGGCCGTCCAGAATCACCGGCAGGGCCGGCTTGCGGCCGATGTACCCGACTATCCCACACATAGAATCACCCCCTATTTTTTAAAGGACTCTCCATACACTTATCGCGAAAGTTTTTATCTGTCAATAGGAACTTGACAGCATAAAGAGCTATGCTATCCTTTAATATAAAGAAAATATGAATATCGAACTTCTTAAGCGTTTGGGATTTTCTGACAAGATGGCCTTAGTTTATTTTGAGCTTTTGCGTCTCGGACCGTCATCGGTAAGGCAACTGGCTGACAGAAGTGACCTTAACCGGGGTAGTGTTTATGAAGCGTTAAAATGGCTCAAAGCAAAAGGATTGGTTAATTTTTATGAGAAAGAGGCGAAACAATATTTTGTAAGCGAGGACCCCGTCAGGCTAATCGATTTGGCCCGTCAGCAGTCGGCCGAATTCAAGGAAACGGAAAAGAAAGTCGAGGCGGCGATACCGGAGCTTAAATCGATATACGATCGGGGCGGCGAAAGGCCGATTGCCCGTTATTTTGAATCGGATGAAATCCGTAAAATTCTTGAGGATGTTTTGGATGTCTGCGCTGACAGCGAAGAAAAACTTTATCGGGTTTATTCAGCCGCGGGCATTCGGGAATATTTATACCGGGATTTCGCCGATTTCAGCGAAAAGAGGATAGCCCGCGGAATTAAGGTAAAAGTGATCGCGATGGGCGAAGGGGGAGAGTTGAGGGGGCTTGACGAAAGAAAGTGGCTGAATAACGCGATCGAGACGCCGACCTACATCATTATTTACTTCGGGAAAACCGCCTACATTTCCTTAAACGCGAAAGGAGAGGCCGTCGGAGTAGCTATAGATAACCGGGGCATTTTCGAAACGCAGAAAGGCATATTTGACAGTTTGTGGAAAACGCTAAAGTAATATCTGCAAATCAGGTCGGTGGAGATTAGTCCGCGAAACGTCTTTGGGCAGCGAATTTGGCTAATTCTTCTAATTTTTTTACCATTTCCAAAGGCAATTTTTTAAGGATGCCTTCTCCTTCTTTTATGGAAAGATTCTCGACCACACCTAATCCCCGATGATCTATCCGTCCTGTCCATTTAGAAACAAATATTACATCCCCCTCCTTTAGGGGGAGGACGATTTCTATCCTAGGATTTCCCTCGTCCACTATTATTCTTACTTTTCCAAAGATAACGTCTTCGTCATCTGCAAAAGGATTTATGGGGCTTGATTCGAGTTGTCCCTCTTGAGGACTAAAGTTTTCCTCTCCCCCCTCTTCTTTGGGGAGGTCCGCTTGAGGATCAAGGATTATTTCCGTCCTTTTAGCTTCGCCGCCGACAAGGTTTTTATTTTGTTTTAATATTTCTGTGATAAAATCCTTAGCTAAACTCTCAACCTTTTCGAGATTTTCGGGTGATAGTTTTTCCCCAAAATCAAAAAAGATGTAGGGGAATTTCTCAAGAGAAAATTCTCCTCCTTTTATTTCTACTTTCCATCGAAGAGGGACTAAGCACCACTCTTCCCCTTTCTTCCAACGGGCAATAACCATTACTGTCCCCTTATCTTTTCGGAAGTAAAGCCCTTCTTTATAAAAATGCTGAGGGTGTTTTTCTTTCGTTTCTCTGAAATTGCCTTTCCATATTCTTCTCTCCCCTCGTCTTATCTTTAATAATTTTGCCCACGCTTTTCGCATTAGTTCCCTTTCTCCAAGAAAAGAAGGGCCGAGCTCTCTAAGCTCAAAAGCTGTCTGTTCGTTTTTTTCCGGCTCCTTTGGCTTTGGGGATGGAGAGTATTCAGATCCGCCCATATTATTGAAATAATAAGTTATAATTTAAGGACAGGCAATTTTTAATGAAAGGTCGCGCATATCAAGAAATCTATGCTTAAAAACAACAATCACAATTTAATCCATCAGCTTTCCGAAATTTCAGACAGCGCTTGGAGGATGAATAAGTATATCGATGAGGCGAAGGAGTGCGAGGCCTGCCGGTCTCTCTGGTCGGGATTGCTTAGCGACTACGAGAAACACATAGCTCTGCTCAAGGAAGAAATGAGCAGGCACATTTCCGAAGGCAAGTTTGAATAATTGAGAGAAGGGCGGTTTAATAATCCTAATGAAAATAAAGTTCTGCGGAGGAACGGGTGGAGTAACCGGATCGAATTATCTGCTGGAGAGCGAAGGAGCGAAGATTTTAATTGATTGCGGGCTGTATCAAGGCGGTTCGGACGTCGAACGGCTTAATTTTGAGCCCTTTCCTTACAATCCGGAGGAAATAGACGCGATTTTTTTGACCCACGCGCATTTAGACCATATTGGCCGGTTGCCGGTCCTTTTCAAAAAAGGATTCCAGGGAAGAATTATCTCAACGCCGCCGACCAAGGATTTGGGCCGGGAGATATTGCTTGATGCCGGACATCTTTTTTCCGAACGCGCCGAGAAAGAAAGGGCGCCGGTTCTTTTTGATGATAAGGATATTGAAAAAACGATGTCTGCCTGGGAGACGGCCAAATACCGTGAAAAAATAACAATAAAAGACGTTGAGGTGAAATTTCACGATGCCGGCCATATTTTGGGCTCCGCTTTTATCGTTCTGACTGTCGACGGCGAGCAGGTCGTTTTTTCCGGCGATCTGGGAAACGCCCCGGCGCCTTTGGTTAAGGATATCGAACCGCTTGGAGAAGCGGACTATCTGGTGATGGAATCAACCTATGGCGGCCGGTGGCACGAGGATGCGAAGAATCGAAAGAATTTGCTAGAAGACGTAATCGAAAATACAGCCCTTTCGGGAGGCACTCTTATGATTCCGGCTTTTGCCATGGAGCGAACCCAGGCCTTGCTTTCGGAGATCAATGATCTGGTCTCTGCCGGACGGATTCCGGAAATGCCGGTTTTCGTCGATAGCCCGTTGGCCATAAATCTCACCGCGGTTTATAAAAAATATCTGGGTGACCCGGATTATTTCGACGCGGAAACAATCAAGGCCTCGAAAGAAGGAAAAGAGTTTTTCAATCTGGCCGGGCTTAAATTCACGCCTACGACCGAAGAGTCCAAGGCAATCAATGCCGTTCCGGCGCCGAAAGTGATAATCGCCGGTTCGGGTATGTCGCAGGGAGGCAGGATTATCCACCACGAATACCGTTATCTCTCGGACCCCAAAAGTACCATCCTTTTTATCGGATTTCAGACGACCGGTTCGCGGGGAAGGCGGATTCTCGAAGGGGTGAAAGAAGTGGAGATTTTTCACGAGAGTATCCCGATTCGTTGCCGGGTGGAGAGCATTACCGGCTATTCGGCGCACGCCGACCAGGCCGGTTTACTTAAATGGATTATGCTGGCGAGAAGGTCTCTCCGGCGGGTATTCTTGGTGCACGGCGAAGAAAACGAATTAAAAATTCTGGAGCAGAAGGTGAGAGACGAGCTGGCGATCGAAACGAAAATTCCGATTTTGGGAGAAGAGGTGGTATTATAAACAAATGACGGAAGATTTACTCAAGTATAAAATTTGCGTTTCCGGCGCTGCGGAAACTTCGCATTGCGGAGAGAGCGCCTACCGCATCGCTGAAGAATTAGGCAGGGAAATCGCGCGCCACGATGTCGTTCTTGTTGATGGCGCGACCACCGGATTTCCCTACTGGACTTCCAAGGGCGCCAAACTGGAGGGGGGGTTGGTCATCGGCGTTTCTCCGGCGGCGACGAAAAGAGAGCATATCCGCGATTATAAATTGCCGATCGATTACCACGACGTGATTATGTATACCGGGCACGGCTATTCCGGCCGAAACCTGCTTTTGACCCGGATGAGCGACGCGGTCATCGTCGGTTGCGGACGGATGGGTACGTTGAATGAATTTACCATCGCTTTCGAGGACAAAAAGCCCATCGGCATATTGCAGGGAGAATGGGAGACCGACGAGCTTTTCGATTTTGTCATTAAAGGCACTCTCCGCTTTGAAGAGATGAGAGACAAAATCGTCCGCAATACCGACCCCAAGAAATTGCTTGAAGAAGTGATAGCGGTCATCCAGAGAGAAGAAAGAAGAAATCATATTATTTAAAGGTCGATAAATTACTTTTTCGATGAAAAAACAAGAGGAGCAACCTATCGGGGTAGTTATCCATTATTACGGTAAAATAGGCGTAGCGGTCATCAAGGCGCTTAAGCGTTTGTCCAAAGGCGACACTGTTCGTTTCCGCGGGTCGGACGAATTCGACCAGAGGATAGATTCGATCCAGATAGACCACCGGGAAGAACCGTTTATTCCGGCCGGCCGAGAAGGAGCCGTCAAAACTGAAAAGAAAGTTCGCGAAGGTGACGAAGTTTACGAAATTATATAAAGAACTGCTAATCCCGGCGGCGCTCCTCTCCGCGCTCATCATCGGCGCCGGGATGTTTTCGTTGCCTTTTATTTTTAACCGCGCCGGAATCGTCACCGGCATTTTTTATCTCGTGGCGCTGACTCTGGTTCTGGCCGCGGTCCATCTTATGTACGCGGAGATCATCGGAAGAACTCCCGGAGATCACCGTTTTGTCGGCTACACCAAAATACATTTAGGCAAAGCCGGATTTATTCTTTCCATTTTTACCGCCATTTTTACGATTATCCTGGTTTTGCTGATTTATCTCGTGCTCGCTCCCAGCTTTTTCCGGCTGATTTTTCCGGGCATGGTTCCTCTTACGGGAGTTTTACTTTTTTGGCTGGTCGGGACAATGGCGGTTCTTGCCGGAGTCAAAAAAATGGCCGGCTTGGAATCCGGAATAGTCGTCGTTATCATTTTGTTCGTCCTCGCCCTGTTTTTTTCCGGAATAACTTCGCCGGATTTTAATCCGGCTCTTCTTCCTCAATATAATCCTTGCTTTATTTTTTTGCCTTTCGGGGCGGTGCTTTTTTCCTTGGGAGGAAGAGCGGCCATCTCTTCCATCCGGGAATATTTCCGGAAGGAGAAAATAAGCGAAAAGAGATTTCCGGCGGCGATTATTCTCGGAACAGCTCTGCCGGCGGTCGTCTATCTCCTTTTCGTTATCGGGATAATTTCTTTTTCCAAGGGTATGGTGACGGAGGACGCTATCTCCGGAATTGTTTTTTCGCCGTTTCTGCTTAAAATTTTTGGCGTTGTCGGCCTGCTTACCCTGTGGACTTCTTACGTGTTTCTGGGTTTGGAATTGCGCGGGATATTTCGTCTTGATTTCAAGATTAAAAAAATCGCGGCCGATTCCGCGGTGGTTTTTCTGCCCCTGGCGATTTATCTAGCCGGGGCGTCGGACTTTATCGTCTTGGTTGGCGTGGCCGGAGGGATTTTCTCCGGTCTGGAAAGCGTTTTGGTAGTTTCGATGTGGCAGAAACTAAAAAAACGGTTATCCCCGGCTTTTCTTCTTATTCCGGTATTTCTGGCCGGAGCGGTTTACGAAGCGATAAAACATTTGTCATAATAAAGGCGCGCCTCGGTAGTTCAACGGATAGAACGCAGGCCTCCGAAGCCTGAAATGAAGGTTCGATTCCCTCCCGAGGCATAAAATTTATTCTTCCCGTTCGTTTATCTGTGGCGGGATATATTGGTGGGTGTCAATGAAATTTTGGCACCAGTCGCGAAAATCTTCGGACCAGATTAAATCGAGCCCTTTTATTTCTTCGGCGGTTTTATCCAAAGCCGGGCAAGCGGTTTCCAAAATCTGTTTGCAGATTTTTTCGTGAGCTTTTGTATGCCACTGTTCGATGGCAAAAAAGATATATTCCAGATTCTCCAAGGCCTCGAAGATTTTCGCCTCTTTTTCCCGGTTCTCCTTAAGCTCACGGAGGATTTCTCTCTCTTCCTCTTCGAAGACAGAATGGTCGGACAAAGAGAACTGGAGCAGGAAGGGCCTTTTTAATTCATCAAATATCTCCGGTTTGACACAGGAAAAAACGCGCTTGAAATTTTCATATTCTTCGCGATTCTGGGATTTTCTGCGCAAGACATAAGGGACATCTCTACCTTGCCCGCATTCGCCGATATCATGAAGCAGGGCGGTATCTTTAATAAGTTCGGCGTCGAGGGAAGGGTGAAAGGGTTTGAGCAAACAAGTGACCACGTTAGTCAATACAGCGAGGGAAAAAGAATGCTCCAAACTGTCCTGCTCTCTTATATTTTCGAATGAAACCCAACGAATGGTTTTTCCGAGGCCGGGGATTTCACAAAAAAGCCGGTGAAGTTTCTCCCACATACGATAATGATATGGCGTTTATTCGCCGGATACCACTATAATTAGTTAAATGCTTTTTTCGGAAATTGCAATCGCTCTGGCGATCGCGGCGGCTTTCGGCTTCGGCGCTTATCTATTAAAACAGCCGGCAATAATCGGTTTTATCGGTGCCGGACTGCTTATCGGCTCGATTGGCGGATTGCGGCTTGGCCAGTCAACGACCTTGGAAGAATTGGCTTCCATCGGCGTTACCCTGCTTCTTTTCGCCGTCGGTCTGGAGATGGATTTCCGTCAATTCCGACGGATCGGTTCAGCGGCGATTATAGCCGGTCTGGGACAGATAATTCTTACTTTCGGAGCCGGTTTTTGGATTCTTTCCCGACTGGGTTACGCGCCTTTGGCGGCCGGATATATCGCGGCGGCGCTGACTTTTTCCTCGACCATCATCGTGGTAAAACTGCTTTCGGCGAAAGGCGACCTGAACAGTTTGTACGGACGGATAGTGGTCGGTTTCCTCTTGGTTCAGGATTTCGTTGCCATCCTCGCCCTGGTTTTTCTCTCTGGTTTCCAATCCGGCGAATCTCTCGTCTCTGCTTCCTTGATTTTCGCATTAGGGAAAACAATTCTTCTTTTCGGGCTGACCATGGCAATCTCGCGGATTTTCCCGCGATTACTCCACTTAATCGGCGCCGCTCCGGAATTGCTTTTTCTTTTCAGCGTGGCTTGGCCTCTCGGCATCGCCGCCTTGGTTTCTTCTCCGGTTATCGGTCTTTCCCGGGAAATCGGCGGTTTTTTGGCCGGCCTCGCTCTCGCCAATTCTTCCGAGCATTTTCAGATAGCGGCGAGAATAAGGCCGCTTCGGGATTTTTTCATCGTCCTTTTCTTCGTGGGACTCGGAGCCAAGCTGGCCGCGACCGGCGCCGCGATAAACACGGCTCAGGTTATTCTGCTTTCCTTATTTGTGCTTATTGGCAATCCTCTTAGCGTTCTTCTCATTATGGGATTTTTGGGTTTTCGGGCGAGAACTTCGTTCCTCGCCAGCGTGACCGTGGCCCAGACCTCGGAATTTAGCCTTATCCTTATCATGCTCGGATTGTCCCTCGGGCATGTTTCAGCCGCGGAAGCGTCTCTTGTCGCCATGGTCAGCGTGATTACTATTTTTATTTCTTCTTATCTCATCACTTACAACGAAAAAATTTATGCCAGATTCAAAAAAGCGATAAAGTTTTTTGAATTTCGGAAATCGCGCGAGGAGGAAGGGGGAGGGGTGATGGCTCTCTCTGGACACATTATTCTTGTCGGCGCGCATCGGTTGGGCGGGAGTATCCTCCGGGCTTTGCGAGGTATCGGCGAATCAATTGTTGTCGTCGACCTCGATTACAACATAATCGAAGACATCAAGAAAAAAGGAGGCGAGGCTTTGCTCGGCGATATCGCTGACGAGGAAATTCAGGAATTGGCCGGATTTTCTCGGGCAAAAATGATTATTTCCGCCGCTCCTTCTTTTTCCGATAACGCGGTTATTTTGGGGGCGGCTAAAGAAATCAATCCTGAAGCGAGAGTAATTTTAACCGCAGACAGTGAATGGGCAGGGAAAGAGTTCTACCGCCTTGGGGCGGACTATGTCCTCCTTCCCCATTTTTTAGGGGGAGAACATTTGGCGGAAGCGATAAGAAAAGGGGGGTATGATAAGGGTGATGGCTTAGCCGAACTTAAGAAAAAAGACGCCGCTTTGCTCGAAATAAATATTTAACGAATTTTAAAAATGAAATTTATCGCCGACCTGCATATTCATTCTCCTTATTCCCGGGCGGTTTCGCCGGAGATGGTTTTTTCGGGGATTGATGTCTGGGCGAAAAAGAAAGGGATAACCGTGATGGCTACGGGCGACTTTACTCATCCCCGCTGGGTGGCAGAAATGGAAAAACATTTCATTCCCGCCGAGCCGGGCCTTTTTACCTTGAAAGGGGGAGGGACGAGATTTATTCTCTCGGCGGAGATATCCTCCATTTATTCGCGCGGCGGAAAGGTGAGGAGGGTGCATAATCTGATATTCGCTCCGGATTTGGAAACAGTCCGGAAAATAAACAACGAGCTTATCCGGCGCGGTAGCAATCTTTTATCCGATGGCCGGCCGATTATCGGATTGGATTCGGAAGACCTCCTTCTTTTGGTCAAAGAAGCGGACGAAAGAAATGTTTTGATTCCGGCGCACGCCTGGACGCCTTGGTTCTCCGTATTCGGTTCTATGTCCGGATTCGATTCTCTGGAAGAATGCTTCGGCGACAACACCAAGCATATTTTTGCCATTGAAACCGGTTTGTCGAGCGACCCGGCGATGAACTGGCGGCTCTCCCGACTGGATAATATTTCTTTTATTTCCAATTCGGATTCGCATTCTTTGCCGAATCTCGGACGGGAAGCCAATGTTTTTGACACCGAACTTTCTTACGCGGGAATAATCGAGGCCATTAAAAGCCGCGACCCCGGGCGCTTTTTGCAGACCATCGAATTTTTTCCCGAAGAGGGCAAGTATCATTATGACGGGCATCGGCTCTGCGGAGTTTCTTTGAATCCCAAGGAGACAAAAAAATTATCGAAACGATGTCCGGCTTGCGGTCGGGAAATAACCGTTGGCGTAATGAGCCGGGTGGAAGAGTTGGCGGACCGGCCTGAAGGATATCGCGACCCCAAAAGGGCCCCTTTCGTAAAGCTCATTTTATTGCAGGAAATAATCGCCGAAGCGTTAGCGGTGGGCAAATCCTCCAAAAAAGTCAAAGAGGAGTATGAGAGAATGATCTCTTCGCTGGGTCCGGAGATCCGGATATTAAGTGAATTACCCGTCGAGAATATCCGGGCGGTTTCCGGCGAACGGATAGCCGAAGGCATCTCGAGGGTAAGACAGGGAAAAATTTCCATCAGGCCCGGGTATGACGGCGAATACGGGAAGATAGCCATTTTCGGAGAGGAAAAACCAATCGGCCCAAAGGCCCTGTTCTGATTTCCGGGGAGAGACCGCGAGGGGAGTTTCTAAAGACAGGAGAGAGCTTTATAATGAAACTATATGACGGCACCGATTTATTTTTTAAATTTTTTCCTGATTAAGATTTATGATTTTTTCCGACATTGGTATGTGGGCGGTTTTTCCGCCTGGGTGAACGCGACCGTCGGTCTTCTCGAGAGGTTCGACCGCCGGCTGGCGCTAAGGATAACCGTCCGCCATCTTTTCTCCCCCTTGTATCAGGAGTGGAATCTGGCGGGCTTCATTCTCGGTTTCATTTTCCGGTCAATCAGGGCGATAGCGGCCGTCTCGCTCTACGGTTTAGTTATCCTCGCTTCTTTTATCCTTTATGTCGCTTGGGCGACCCTCCCCGTTTATTTCATTTATAAAATTATTAAAGGATAATGACCGAACTCAACGACAAAACTAAAGTTTATTTCCGGGAGCCATTCCTGGAGTTAAGCGTTTTTAGCCAATCGCTTCTGCGCGTTTTAAGACGGGCCGCTCTTATTATCCTCGCGATTGCCGTTTTCGTTTTTCTGTTCTCGGGTGAGAAAAGAATTTTTTACGGCGGGTTGCTCGGTTTGATTTTTCTTTTGGATTCGGCTTTCCACTGGAGTAAAGGAAGGGTCGCGTTATTTTCGGCGCTAAAGCGGGAAAAAATAAATTTGGCCGATTCCGCCACCCCCCAGACCATGGATATCATCGCTTCGGCTTTTCAGTATTCTTTGCTTGCCGGCGGAAGTTTTTATCTGTGGCTTAACAAATATCTTTTCGACTTGTCCGAGGTCAGGGAAGCGGCGAAAAGAATGGAGGCTGACCCGGCGGAAATTCTTCAGAAAATAAACGAATCCTTGTCCGCTCCTTCTGCTCCGAATAAAAGGGAGGCGCTTCTCACGGAAGTGGAAAAGCTCATGTTCGCCGCGGT
The DNA here is from genome assembly GCA_964348915.1 of uncultured Candidatus Saccharibacteria bacterium. Classification (GTDB taxonomy): domain Bacteria; phylum Patescibacteriota; class Minisyncoccia; order UBA6257; family Colwellbacteraceae; genus CAYGEM01. Next base: position 34,181 of record CAYGEM010000002.1, read on the forward strand.
TAAAGTGGCGCTCGCGGGCGGCAGTCGTTACATAACCCCCATCGACCTTTTCGCCGGCCAGAAATTTTCTTCGGACAAGGAGATTGGCCGCATTTTCAATTTGTTTGAAATCGACACCGAGGATTTGGAAAACGTGGCCGTGTTCAGCCGTTTTATAAGCCGGGTGAGATTTTCTTCGGCGGGGTTGCCCGAAACCATTGGCGGATTCGCTTCCAAATTTAACGGAGTGCGGCATCGGGCGATGAATCGGGCCTGGACCGCCCGGCCGACGCCGACCCTCGACCTTTTCGGCACGGACTTGACCGATTTGGCGCGGGCCGGAGAGACCGGTTTTATGGTCGGCCACGAAAAAGAATACGAGCGGATGGTCAATATTCTTTCCCGACCCAACAAGCCGAACGCGGTTTTCGTGGGTGATCCGGGTGTCGGCACGAATACTATCGTCAAACATCTGGCTTATATGATTATCAAGGATGAAGTTCCGGACATTCTTTTTGACCGTCGCGTGGTTTCACTGAACATCAGCAGTTTGGTTTCGGGGGCTGACCAGGCCGAGCTTCAGCGGCGGATAAACAATATCTTTGAGGAAATCCACCGCGCCGGCAATGTCGTTCTTTATATTCCCGAGATTCATAATTTGAGCCGGACTTCCGGAGAGTTTTTCCTCTCGGCGGCAAACGTAATGATGCCTCTCGTGACTTCGAGCGAGTTTCCGACCATCGGCACCACCTACCCGCAGGAATTCCGGCAGTTTATCGAGAGGGACAGCGCTTTTATGGAGGCCTTCGAATTCATAAAAGTCGAGGAAATAACCGAAGACGAAGCGATAAGGTTTCTTTCTTTTGCCGGACTTCTTTTTGAAAAACACTGGAAAATAAGAATCAGCTTCGATGCCGTAAAAACCGCCGTAGCTTTGGCGAAGAAATATTTTCACAACCAGCCCTTGCCGGCGCCGGCGAGCGATTTGATGAAAGAGGCGGTGGCGGACGCGAAAAGGCGGCACTTAAAAACCCTGAATAAAGAAGACATTATCCGTATAGCCGAGACGCGCACCAACATTCCCATCAAGGAGGCGAGCCGCGAAGAAGCGAAGAAATTGCTTAATTTGGAAGAGGTCATTCATCGGGATTTAATCGACCAGGAAGAAGCCGTCGTTGCGGTAGCTCGGGCTTTGCGCGAATACCGGAGCGGTTTGTCGCGAAGCGGCGGACCCATTGCCACTTTTCTTTTCGTCGGGCCGACCGGCGTAGGCAAAACCGAATTGGCCAAGATTTTGACAAAGACGCAGTTCGGATTGGAAGAGATGATGGTCCGGCTGGATATGTCCGAATACCAGGATAAAACCAGCTTTTTCCGATTAATCGGGTCCCCCGACGGGAAAGTCACCGGTTTTCTTACCGAGGCGGTTATGGCCAAGCCCTATAGTTTGGTGTTGCTTGACGAGTTCGAGAAAGCCCATCCGGACGTGCTTAATCTTTTCCTCCAGGTTTTCGACGACGGCCGGCTGACGGATAATTTGGGCCGGACAGTCGATTTTCAAAACACGATTATCATCGCCACCTCCAACGCTCATTCGACTTTTATCAAAGCGTCTCTTGAGGAAGGTAAAACGATTGCCGCGATTGTCGACGAATTCAAGAAAAAACTGGTCGATTATTTCCGGCCGGAACTGCTAAACAGATTTTCCGATATTATAATTTTTAAGACCTTGACGCCGGAAGACGTGATTAAAATCACTCGTTTGCAGTTGGATAAACTGGCGAAATCTTTGTCTGAAGAGCAGGGAATCGAGATTGTTTTCGAGGACGGGGCGGTACGCCGACTGGCTGAGCTGGGATTCGACCCGGTCTTCGGAGCCAGGCCGTTGAGGAAGACCATCTCTGAACACGTAAAGGCGCCGCTTGCCGAAAAGATTCTTGCCGGAGAGACAATGAGGGGAAGCCGGGTCAATTTTTGCCTCAAAAACAACGAACTGGAAATGATTTCAGAATAAACACGAGCGATTATGAAACTATCGTTTAAAATCAATCGGGTCGTCCGAAACTTCATCCTCTCGGACATGCTTCTTTTTAGCGGCTGGGGTCTGATTACGCCGATTTTTTCGATATTCATCCTGGAAAAGGTAGTCGGCGCAACGCTGGTGGTCATCGGGACAAGCACGGCGATATACTGGCTTACTCGGTCCATAATCCAATTGCCTTTGGCCGGTCTTCTTGACCGGACCGAAGGCGAAAAAGACGATTTTTACACCCTTGTCGTCGGGTTGCTTCTTATTTCTTCTTCGGCGTTCGCTTTTACCGTTGTTCACAACGTGAGAGAGCTATTTTTGGTTCAAGGACTGCACGCGATCGGGTTCGCTTTTTACACGCCGGCTTGGTCGGCGATTTTTTCGCGCCATATGGATAAGGACCGCATCGCTCTCTCCTGGTCGCTTAACAGCACCGCCTTGGGCATTTCAGCGGGGATAGCCGGATTTTTAAGCGGCATTATCGCCGAGCAATTCGGCTTCAGGGCCATTTTTATCATCGCCGGATTATTTTCTCTTTTCGCGGCGTTGATTATTTTTATCGTGCCTGACATCGTGATTCCGCGAGTGACGAGAAAGAGGCCGGTGAGGGTGAACCATACCCCGCTTACCACTACTTAAATGGATAACCGGAAAATCGCCCGAATTCTTGCGGAAATAGGCGAATATCTGGAGATGGCGGGAGAGAATTTCAAGCCGCGGGCTTACGAGAAAGCGGCGAATTCGGTTATTAATCTTGATGAAGAAGCAGGGTTGATTTACCGGCGGGGCGGGATAAAGGCCCTGGAGGAAATTCCCGGAGTCGGGCAGTCCATCGCCGAAAAGATAGAGGAGCTTATTAAAACCGGAAAATTGAAATATTACGAGAAATTAAAAAAAGCCGCGCCGGTTAATTTAACCGAATTAAGCAGAATTGAGGGGCTGGGCCCGAAAAAAATAAGAAAGCTCTACGACGAGATTGGCGTAAAAAGCGTTTCCGACCTGGAGAGGGCCGCCAAATCCGGCCGGATACGGACCGTCCCGGGATTCGGGGAGAAATCCGAAGAAGACATCCTCAAAGGAATCGAGTTTTTAAAAAAAAGCAAAGGCCGTTTCATCCTCGGCTTTATTATGCCGGAGGTGAGAAAAATCGAAGAAGAATTGAAGAAATTATCCCTGGCCAGCCGGCTGGAGGTAGCCGGTTCGGTGAGGAGGATGAAAGAGACCATTGGCGATATCGACATCCTCGCCTCGGTCAAGGGAGGAAAGGACTTCGACCGGCGCGCCAAAAAAATGATGAGCGCTTTTACCTCGATGGATGAAGTCGAGCATATTTACGCCGAAGGGCCGACACGCGCTTCGGTCCGGCTGAAATTAGGTTTGGACGCCGACCTGCGGGTGATTCCGGAGAGCTCTTACGGCGCCGCTCTTTTATATTTTACCGGCTCCAAAGATCACAACATCGCCTTGCGCAATATAGCCATAAAAAAAGGATGGAAACTTAACGAGTATGGTTTATTTAAGGGTCAAAAAATCATTGCCGGGAAAACCGAAGAGGAAATTTATGCCGCTTTGGGGCTTCAGTTTATTCCGCCGGAGATGCGCGAGAATACCGGCGAAATAGAACTGGCCGCGGAAGAAGAAATCCCCAAGCTTGTTGGCTATGATGATCTGCGGGGAGATCTCCAGATTCAGACGGATTGGACAGACGGTTCAAGCGGTATTGCCGATTATGCCGAAGAAGCGATGGAAAAGGGATTGGAATATATTGCCATTACCGACCATACCAAGCATCTGGCCATGACTGGCGGCCTGGACGAAAAAAGATTGGCCAGCCAGGGCAAGGAAATAGACAAAATTAACAGCCGAATAAGAAAAGCGGGCAAACGGTTTCGGGTCCTCAAGGGGACGGAAGTGGATATTTTGAAAGACGGCTCTCTTGATTTGAAAGACGAGGCATTGGCGAAACTCGATATCGTCGGCGCCGCCATCCACTCTTATTTTAATTTGTCCGAGGATGAACAGACCCGCCGGCTTATCCGGGCGATGGAGAATAAAAACGTCCATATAATTTTCCATCCGACCGGAAGGATAATCAACCGGCGCGAATCGATAAAATTGAATATCGACGAAGTGGTTCGGATGGCGAAAAAAACCGGCACGGTTTTGGAGATAGACGCTTATCCCGACCGACTCGACCTCAAGGATGACTTCGTAAAGAAGTGCGTTGAGGCCGGCGTGAAAATAAGCATTAATTCGGATAGTCATGAAGCCTGCCAGATAAAATATCTTTATCTTGGAATCGGCCAGGCGCGCCGCGGTTGGGCAAAAAAAAGCGACGTGATTAACGCCTGGCCGCTCGATAAAATGCTTTCTTTTTTGAAGAGGTGATTTTTCAGAGACCGATTTTTCGGCTATGATTACCTGATGCGAAAAGAGATTTCAGCCGGAATAATCGTCTATCGGATGGCGGAAAATAAACCCAGATTTTTGCTTCTTTATCACGGCGGAAAATATTGGAATTTTCCGAAAGGCCATATCGAGCCGCTTTCTCCTTTCGAGGGACAAGTCGCGTCTCAAAAAGAAAATGACATCCAGACCGCTTTTCGGGAGACGGAAGAAGAGACCGGCTTAAAAAAGAAAGACATTTTCATCCGGCGGGGGTTTAGGGCCAGCCAGCGTTATTGTTTCAAAAAGGGAACGGAGCAAATCTGCAAAACGGTGGTTTATTTTCTCGGTGAAACAAAGAAGACGCAAATTTCGGTTTCGGACGAACACGAGGGATACGGCTGGTTTGCCTACAACGAGGCCTTGGCGATACTTACGCGACATAAAAACAATCAGCAGATGATAAGAAGGGTCCGGGCTTTTATCCGGGGGCCGAGACACAATCAGGCGAATATTACTTCAGAAAAGAAATAATTTTCGCGAATATCTCCGGCTGGTTTTCCGCGAGAGAAGCGAGAATTTTGCGGTCGAGTTCGATATCGTTTTTCTTCAGCCGGCTGATTAAGTCGCGATAGGTCATGCCTTCGGCGCGGCTCGCGGCGTTGATTTTTACCTGCCACAAACTGCGGCTGGTGCGTTTTTTCTCTTTCCGGCCGCGGAATTTGCGGGGCAGGGCGTGAAGCAGGGCCTCTTTCGCCGCCCGTTCCTTGGATTTCCGGCTCCACTTGAAACCTTTGGTTTGTTTTAAAACCTTTCCCCGTTTTTTATGGGCGGTTTTGCCCCTTTTGACGCGTACCATGATTTAAATATAATTGGCGATCATCTTTTCGGTGACCTTTGTCACATTAATCCGCGAACGCTTTTCCCGGATTTGCTTGCCGGATTTTTTGGCGCGAAAATGCGATTGGCCGATTTTTCGGCGGATCAGCTTGCCGGTTCTGGTTTTTCTGATTCTGGAAGTGACGCTTTTTCTCATTTTTGCTTTTTATCAATCTGAACGTTAAGTCCGAAATTGTCAAACCGAATTTCGCTTACCGGTTTGTAGTCCTCGGGAAGAATCAACAGAAATTCTTCCATCTTTTTCTTCGCCCAGTCCCGATTGGCTTTTTCCCGACCTCGCAGGCGCATGCGAATTTCCACTTTATGGCCGGCTTCGATGAATTTCTCCGCTTGCTTGGACCGGAAGAGCAGGTCGTTTTTCGCGGCGCGGGCGCTGATCTGCACCTGTTTCAGCTCTTTGGCTTTGCTCTGCTGTTTCTGTTTTTTGAGCTCCTTTTCTCTCTCGTAACGAAATTTGTCGAAACTGATGATTTTGGCCACCGGCGGTTTGGCCGTGGGGACGATTTCCACCAGGTCTAACCCTTTTTCTTTCGCGACAGCGAGCGCTTCGGCGAGAGAAATAACGCCCAAATTTTCTCCGCCTTCGACAAGGACGCGAAGCTCGGGAGAGGTAATTTGGTCGTTAATTTTGACGCTTATTCTGACGCCGCCGCCTCTATAATTGCTGTTCAATGTTGACTAAATATAAGGGTTTTTTAGAGGGGAGTCAATCGAATTTATTTCGAATCAATGCTCGCCCAAAGATAGCGGTAAGCAAGGATGCGGTACGGACTCCATTTTTGGGCGAGAACGGGGTCGCAAGAGCAGAGATGACTGATGGCAGAAGAGCGGGGCATTATTTAGAAGATTAGGACAGGAAAAGGGGAAGGCAATGGCGGGAGTTTCACAGTGTATAACTGCATTGAGAACATATCATCAACTATCGTTGTTTTGTCGGTAGCCCCTTATTGAATTTTTCGACCAACATTTCTTTTTTGTCCCGGCGCCATTTTTTAATTTGGATTTCCCTTTCCCTCGCTTCGATTAAAGAATTATAGCTTTCGCTGAAGATTAAGATAAATTTAGTTTTGTGTTTCGTAAATTTGGCTCCTTGTTTTGTGTTGTGGCAATATAGCCTACTTTTTAAGTTCTCGGTCACGCCGACATAAAGATCGTTAAAATCGTTTTTGATCATGTACACATAATACATAGGTAAATTATAGAATAATCTGTTCCTCGACTTGGTTCGACTTCGCTCACCATAAACCGCTCGGGGCACTCGATTCTTTTTGAGCAAGACAAATCAACCCAGATAACGTTTAAGTGGTTTACCACGAGTGAACCCCGAGTTTATCGAGGGGCGAATCGAGTGGAGATGGCGGGAGTTGAACCCGCGTCCGAGGCGAGGCAAGAAAAATTTCTACAAGCTTAGCCGGATTGATTTGGAATCAAGGCCTTTAATCCGGCGAAAAAGCTTTGATTCTTTCGTCCTTTTTTTCGTCGGGAGAACGGACGATTTCTCCTGATATAGCTTAATTTATAACACCTTTAGGCCTTATCAAGCTTCGGGCCGGGCGGCGACTTTAAGCGTAGGCGTGAGCCGGAACTAAAGCCACAGTGCGATTTGAGTTGGCACTTTTTGTTTCGGAAAGTTTTTAAAGAGATTCCCGAACTCTTGCTTGCCATTCTTCTTTTCGCGCTCCGTCGAGGCCTTGCATCCCCATAGCGAAGCTGACTGATGACTAACGACTAACAACTTACGACCAATAACGACTTCGCGAATGAACAAATTCGTACATTCGTATTGATTCGTAAATTCGTATGGCTATTATTTTTTCAAGGTACGGGCGGTTTCTTTCTTTACTTCCCTCTCTTTTATCACCTCGCGCTTGTCCTCTTTTTTCCGTTTTTTCGCGAGGCCGATTTCGAGCTTTATCCTGCCGGCTTTAGTATAAACACTAAGAGGAATAATTGTCAATCCTCTTTCGTTGGTTTTGCCAATCAGGTTTTTGATTTCCTCCCTTTTCAAAAGAAGTTTTTTGGTGCGGTCAGAGACAAAGCTCTGGGGCGCGTTTTCGGGCTGATAGGCGCCGATGTCCGCATTCAAGAGCCAGGCCTCATTTCCGCGGATGATTACATGTCCGGAAGAAAGGTTCATTTTGCCCTGGCGGACCGCCTTTGTTTCGAATCCGGTCAAAACAAGGCCGGCCTCGAATTTATCCAGAATTTCATAGTCAAAAAGGGCATTCCGATTGGTGGCGTAAGGAGGCATACGCTATAATTCTAATCAATGGTTGAGGAAATCGCTAATTTAATTCGGGAAGCGACCAAGGAGGAGGCAAAGATAACGATTCCGGAGGACCCGAAATTCGGCCATTATTCCACCAATCTCGCTTTTATCGTCGCCAAATATCGGGAGATGGATCCTGCGGCGGCGGCCAAGGAGTTGAAAGACAAAATTTATAATTACGCGCCAAAAGGTTTTTTCGAGCGCATTGATATCGCTGGAGGATTCCTCAATTTTTTTCTCGGAGAAAAAACTTTGGAGAAAGAATTTGAAAAAATATTGCGGGAAAAAGGGGAATACGGTGCTTCTTCTTCCGGCCGGGGGAAAACGATAGTCATCGATTATTCCGCGCCGAATATCGCCAAGCCGATGAACATCGGGCATCTGCCTTCGACCATCATCGGCCAGGCCCTGGTTAATCTGTACAGATTTTCGGGTTACCGGGTTATTGGAGACAACCACCTGGGCGATTGGGGAACGCAACTCGGCAGCCTTATCGCGGCCTACAAAAAATGGGGAGACAAGAAAGAATTCGCGGTTCGCCCGATTGACCATCTGGTCGGTCTTTATGTCCGATTCCATCGGGAAGCGGAGGACGATGAGGAACTGGCCAAGGAAGCGCGCGAAGAGACAAGAAAACTTCAGGAGGGCGACAAAGAAAATCGGCGGTTATGGAAGCTGTTTGTAAAGGAGAGTTTGAAAGAATTCAATAAAATTTATCGGCGACTCGGCATAAAGTTTAATGTATCTTTGAGCGAGAGTTTTTATCAGCCGATGCTTAAGGGGATCGTTGATGAGGCGCTGGCGAGAGGAGTGGCCAGAAAAGATGACGGGGCAATTAAAATATCCTCCGATAGTTTGCCCGATTTCGTCATTCGGAAAACCAACGGTTCATTTCTGTATACCACTACCGATTTGGCCACAATAAAATACCGGGTGAAACGCTGGAATCCGCGGAAAATTCTTTATGTGGTGTCTAATGAACAAACGCTTCATTTCAGCCAGTTATTCGTTGCCACGGAAAAATTGGGTTATGCGCCCCAGGTTGAATTGGCCCACATTAAATTCGGCATGGTGCTTGGCGAATCAGGCAAGAAAATGTCCACCCGGCGCGGGGAATTCATCAAGCTCGAGGAAGTGCTGGACAAGGCGACGGGAAAAGCCGGAGAGATCAATAAGGCGGCGGCCGAGGAAGTGGGGATAGGCGCGGTGAAATATAATATTTTATCCCATGATCGGATGAGCGACATTGTTTTTGACTGGGAGAAGATGCTCGATTTACGCGGCAATTCCGGGCCGTATCTCCAGTATGCCTATGCCCGCTGCCGGAGCGTTTTAAGAAAAGCCGGAAGATTTAGCAAGAGAGTCGGGATTGATTTGCTGACCGCGGAGAGCGAAAAAGAATTATTGCGCGAGATATTATATTTTCCGGACGCTGTTTCTTTTGCCGCGGAGAATTACAGTGTGAACCACTTGACTGATTATCTCTATCGACTTGCCGGAGCGATGAATAATTTTTACGAAAAAGAGCCGGTTCTCAAAGCCGAAAAAAATTTGAAGCAGGCGCGGCTCGCCTTGCTTTTCAGCGCAAGCGAAATTTTGAAAAAAGGATTGGAACTTTTGGGAATAAAGGTGGCGGAGAGGATGTGAGTTAAGCCGACTAACAACTAACGACTTACGACTAACGACTCACGACAGGCCTCCATACGAATTTACGAATCGGCACTTGTCCCGATAGTATAGAGGGACGAATATACGAATTTGTGCCGTTCTTTTTGACAAAGCGCTTTCATTATGTTTCTCTTTAAGCAGTAACAGCAGTTGTACCTTATCAAAGCTTTCAGAGAGAGAGGGAGGTGAAATAAATGGCAGGTTTTCGTCAGAAGTTGGCTCGGCGTCAGGAGAAGATCGGCTCTCTTCTGTGCGTGGGATTAGATCCTGTCTGGGAGAAGATTCCGCGTTCCGTGAAGAGGGCCTGTTCTTCACCGAAGGACGCGGTTCTTCTCTGGGCGATGGGGATTGTTGATGCAGTCGTATTCGACACCTGTCTCTTCAAGCCTCAGCATGCCCACTGGGAGGCGATTCCCGGCGGCATCGAGGTCTTGAGGACATTGGTCGCTTATATCCACTCCAACTACCCCACCATCCCAGTCTTCGTCGACTGCAAGAGGGGAGACATCGAGGACACCCAAGCCCAGTACGGGGTCGCTCATCTTAAAGGAGAGCGGTTCGACGGCATGAATATAAACGGTTACATGGGGCTTGCCACCGTCGAACCCCTCGCCCGGCGGTATCCCGGCCGAGCCATCGTCGGGCTTGGCCGGACCAGCAATTCGTCCGCTTGGGAGATACAGGACACTCCTATGGCAGATGGGCGACCGTTTTGGGAGTTCATGGTCAAATGTCAGCTTGCCTGGTTCCGGCAGCTTGGCATTACGGCCGATGCCGGCCTGGTTATGGGCGCCGCTTATCCCGACCCCAAAGATCCCGGCCGAGTCTACGATGCCCATCTCCGGCGAGTCCGAGAACTCGTCGATGACGAACTGTGGCTCCTGATTCCTGGTATCGGGAAGCAAGGGGGTCTAGCTCGAGCCACGGCCGAGGCCAGTTTCCGGGGTTGGGGCAGTATCGCCATCAACTCGTCCAGGGCGATCATCTTCGCCAGCGGAAAGGCGGATTTTGCCGAAGCCGCTGTAGCGGTTGCGCGTACTACGAACGATGAGCTGATGGCCGGAATCAAGTAGCCCGTATGTCACCCGAAGCCGGAAGGAGGTGAGATCGTGCCTATTTTTTCCGAAGACGTCACTCGGATTCTCGAGCAGAGGGATGCTCTGTGGATCCATTCGGGAAATCCGAAGGACCCGCATGCAGAGCTGACTTCAGGCAAGTGCAGTGACGGTTTCGTCGACGTCCTTCGAGCCCTCCGCTACACCGATGATTGCATGCTTCTTGCCGAGGGCCTCGTTACCCTGCTCCGGAAGAACTACAGCGGTCCGGTGGATTGGGTAGTTGGTTCGGATCACGCCGGCGCCGCCCTTTCGCACTCGGTGGCCATTCTATTCCATGCGAAACACGACTTCACCGAAAAGAAAGAAGAACTGGGCGATGGAGAGATGGTCAAGGAGCAGTTGTGGCGTCGCTTCGAGATCAAGCCCGGAGATATGGTGCTTCAAGTCGAGGATTTGATCACGACCACGGGGACGCTTCTTCGCGTCCGGCAAGGGATCAGGGCGGGGAACCATTCTTCAGTCCGGTTTGTCCCATTCTCTCTCGTCCTGGTTCATCGGTCCGATGTCTACGAGATCGAGGGAGAGCCGATCCTCTATCTTGCCCATTACGACATCCGGACCTGGGAGCCGGCCGATTGCCCTCTCTGCAGAGCCGGGTCGAAACGGCTTCGCCCGAAGAAAAGCTGGGCGGAGCTGGTTGGCCGATAGCTCTTCGTGGGACAGGAGATAAACCCCTAAACTCCTAGCGGCCATGCGGATAACAAATCGCATGGCCGCTGTTCATTTCTATTCGAAAAGATGTTTGACACGCCATTATTATTATGTTTCTCTTTAAGCAGGTCTTAATACTGCTGATACTTAGAGAGGGAGGCGAGATCGATGGATAAGGAAGAAAAGATCCTCCTTTCGCGTTGTCGAAAGAAGACAAAGGTGGAGGTCGAGGGGGCGTGGGAAGTCTACTATCCCAGCATCGGGCCCCTCTTCCGGAATGAAAGGGCCGTAGGGGGCGTACCCGAGAGCATATGCATACCTCGGGTCCTCGGCACCAAAGACGAGGTTGTGCAACTCGTGAGGCTCCTCGAGCTTCCTCTGATGGGGCCCTACGGGGTTTTCCTTCGACCCCTCAAAGTGCAGGTGAGAGGGGTAGTCGCCAGAGAGGCCATAAAGGCCATCGGCGACAAGGACAAGAAGGAGTAGGATACCACCGGCGGTCGTGCTTGCACGACCGCTTCGTTTTTAATCGAATTCTTAATTAAGAACCATTAGTTATTAACCGTGGATTATAGACAAATTTCTGCTATAGCAATGGAATGTCTATAGAATAAGAATAATTAGAATATTAATTAATCACGGGATATCGGTTATTATTAATCCGATGCCAAATTTGACCATTTTAACCACCAAACCGAGCAAGGATTACGAACTTCTGGACAGCGGTGAGGGAGAAAAGCTGGAACGTTACGGTGAAGTGATTTTGAGCCGGCCGGACCCGCAGGCCTTATGGCGGAAAAATCTTCCTGAAAGCGAATGGAAAAAAGCGCGGGCAAAATTCGCCGGGCAGGGAGAAAAATCCGGCTGGATCATCGATCCTTCGGTGCCAAAGAAGTGGGAAATCAGTTTTGGTGACATGAGATTTTTGATCAAACCCTCGTCTTTCAAGCACGTTGGTCTTTTCCCGGAACAATTGTCGAATTGGGAGTGGCTCGAGGAGACACTTTCAAAAAGAAAAGGAGCGACAAGCGCGCTTAATCTTTTCGGTTATACCGGCGGCGCGACCCTCGCCTTGGCCAAAGCCGGCGCCGAGGTCTGCCACGTGGACGGTTCAAAAGTGGCCTTAAGCTCGGCCCGGGAAAACGCCGAGATTTCCGGATTGGATAAAAAACCGATTCGCTGGATTTTGGACGACGCCGTGACTTTCGTCGAAAGGGAAATCCGGCGGGGCAGGACTTATGACGGATTCGTTATGGATCCGCCGGCTTTCGGCCATGGCCCCTCGGGCGAACTTTGGAAAATAGAGCAGGATTTTTTGAAACTTTTCGATTTGTGCCTGAAATTATTTTCAAAAAAACCGCTATTCTTCCTTATCAATGGTTACGCATCGGGATATTCAGCTATCGCCTACGGCAACACTTTGTTAAGTATAAAGGAAAGGTACGGCGGAGAAATCGAGGTCGGCGAATTAACCATTGAGGAGACGTCTGGAAGGTGTCTTCTGCCCTGCGGGATATTCAGCCGGTGGCGAGCCGATTGCTAACCTACGACTTACGACTAACGACCTATGGCTGACGAGGAATAACAAAATAGAAATAAGGAAGATTTTTTTTCATGTCGTTGGTCGTCAGTTGTGAGTTTATATGAATATTCTCTATGAAGACAATCATCTTATCGCGGTTTATAAACCGGCGGGCATGCTTACGCAGCCGGACACGTTGGGCGGACGTTCGTTGATGACTGAAGTCAAAAAATATCTGAAAGAGAAATACCGCAAGCCCGGCCAGGTATTTCTGGGATTGGTTCAACGGCTGGACCGGCCGGTCGCGGGAATTGTTTTATTCGCCAAGACCAGCAAGGCCGCTTCACGGTTAGCTGAACAATTCCGTGAGAGACGGGTGGAGAAAATTTATCACGCTGTTGTCATCGGTTGTCCGGCGAAAGAAACAGGAGACATCAAGAGCCGGCTCAAAAAAGAATTTAGCCGAAGAAAGACAGAATTAAGCGAGGGGGGCAAAGAAGCCGAGCTTGACTATCGCGTCATCAAAAAAGGCGAAAAATATTCTTTGCTTGAAATCCGGCCGAAGACCGGCCGGCCGCATCAGATTCGCAGCCAGTTGGCTTCAATCGGTCTGCCGATCTTGGGAGACGTAAAATACGGCGCGCCTTTTTCGCTGGAAGACCGCTCCATCGCTTTGGTAGCAACCGGGATTGTCTTCGAGACGACCGTAACAAAAGAAAAAAAGAAAATTTTCATCCCGTTTCCTTCCGCGTGGCAACAATATTTTTGATTCCGAGCTTCCATTTTTCTATGATTTAGGCGAAATTTGTAATAAAATAAAAAAATGCTTTTCAAGTTCGATAAATTCGAATTAGCCAAAATCGAGGAGGAGGTTCTCGATTTTTGGAAAAAAAACCGGATTTTCGAGAAATCTCTGAAAAAAACACAGGGCCGGAAGAAATTCGTTTTTTACGAAGGGCCGCCTTACGCAAATGGTCTGCCGGGCGTCCATCATGTTCTCGCTCGCGTATTCAAGGATATCATCCTTCGTTACAAGTCCATGGCCGGATATTACGTGTCGCGCAAAGCCGGTTGGGACACGCACGGTTTGCCGATTGAGCTTGCTGTGGAAAAAGAATTGGGCTTCACTTCAAAGAAACAGATCGAAGAATTCGGTATCGACAAATTCAACCAAAAAGCGAAAGAGACCGCTTTCCGTTTCAAAGGGGAATTCGAAAAAATGACCGAGCGCATCGGTTATTGGCTTGATTTAAAAAATGCCTATATCACCTGCAGCAACGAATACATTGAAAAACTCTGGGGGGTGATGAAAAAAATCTCCCAGCGGGGCTATTTCAAAAAAGATTACAAGATATTGCCGTGGTGCCCGCGCTGCGGAACGCCGCTTGCCTCCCACGAGCTTGCCCAGCCCGGCGCCTACAAAACAGTAACCGACCCGTCTCTTTTTCTGAAGTTTCCGGTGAAAGACGAGGAAGATACTTATTTTCTGGTTTGGACTACTACGCCTTGGACTCTGCCGGCGAACGTCTTTATCGCGGTCAACCCAAAATTAAAATATAAAAAATTCCGGATAGGGAAAGATTTTATCTGGTCGCAAGTTGTTCCGTCAGGCGCGAAAGCCGAGGATTTTGTCGAGGAGATTCTCGGTTCCGAGCTTGTCGGCCGGGAATACAAACCTCTTTTCGGGGAGGAATCTTCCGGTAAATACCAATTGGTGGAAGCGGAATTTGTTTCCGCGGAAGAAGGCACGGGTCTGGTTCATATCGCACCGGCTTTCGGCGAGGAAGACCTTAAGCTGGCCAAAAGAATCGGCTTGAAAGATTTCCCGACGACAGTAAGCGACAGCGGCAAGGTTGTCGGTCCTTATCCCGGCGAAGGCAAGTATATCAAGGAAGCGGACAAGGATATTATCGCTGATCTTACGGAGCGGGGATTGGTTTACGAGAGCGGAACAATCGAACACGAATATCCCCATTGCTGGCGTTCCGGCGACCCGCTTATTTATTTCGCCAGAAATTCCTGGTTTATCGAGATGAGCCGCTTAAGAAAAGAATTGGTCGCGGCCAACGAACGAATCAACTGGATGCCCGAATACATAAAAGAAGGGCGGTTCGGCGAATGGATCAGGGAGGCGAAGGACTGGGCGATTTCGCGCGAACGCTATTGGGGAACGCCCTTGCCGATTTGGGAATGCGAAAAATGCGATAAGAGATTATTCGTCGGTTCGGCGCTGGAATTCTCCAAATTAGCCGCTTCGTCCGGCAATCGTTATTTCATCATGCGGCACGGCGAAGCGGACTCCAATGTTTTCGATGTGGTTTCTTCTTCTCCGGAGAATATGGATATCAATCTGACAAAGAAGGGAATAGAACAGGTTAAGCGAGTTGCCGCGCGTTTTAAAAAGAAAGGCCTTGACCTTATTTTTTCCTCGCCGATAAAACGGACGCGGGAGACGGCGGAGATGATTTCTAAGGAGACCGGTGCGCCGGTTATTTACGATAACCGCATTATTGAATTCAATGTCGGTATTTTTAACGGCCGGCCAACCAAAGAAGTGCTGGATTTTGTTATTTCACAGGAAGACAGGTTTGCCGCGGTTCCGGAGAATGGGGAAAGTTTGAATGCCATCCGGGCGCGAATGATGTCTTTTACGGCCGAGCTCGAGCAAAAATACCAGGGTAAAAAAATTCTTATCGTGAGTCACGGCGAGCCGCTCTGGCTTTTGGAAGGCGCGAGTCAGGGAATGAACGAGGAAGAATTGATTGAATTGCGGGCGACTAAATACATTAATCCCGGAGAACTTCGAGAACTTAAATATATGCGTTTGTCTTATAACCGGGAAGGATGTCTGGATTGGCACCGGCCCTATATTGATGAAGCCGAGCTCCATTGTCCAAAATGCCGCGGTAAGATGAATCGCACGCCGGAGGTGGCGGACGTGTGGTTTGATTCCGGTTCGATGCCTTTCGCCGCCGGCTTCTACCCCGAATTTTTCCCGGCGGATTACATTTGCGAAGGCCTGGACCAGACCAGGGGCTGGTTTTACGTGCTTCTCGCCGTTTCGGTTCTTCTTAGAGAGAAGAACCCTTACAAGAATGTCATCTGTCTCGGATTGGTTTTGGATAAGCACGGCCAAAAAATGTCGAAATCCAAAGGAAATGTTGTCAGTCCAAACGAGATAATCGATAAATATGGCGCGGACGCTCTTCGGTGGTTTTTCTACACCACGAACGACCCGGGCGATCCCAAACGTTTTGACGAAAAGGATCTCGTGGAAGTCGCGCGCGGATTCTTTCTCATCATTTACAATATATTTTCTTTTTATCGGCTTTATGGCAAAGGGGCGGATTCGTCTTTGCGGTTTCAGCCGAAAAGGACTCTGGATAAATGGATTTTTAGCCGACTGCATGAAACGATTTACGAGGTTACAGAGAGGTTGGAAAAATACGATATCGGCAATGCGGCCAGAAAAATCGCCGCGTTCACAGATGATTTGAGCCGCTGGTATTTACGCCGTTCGCGGACGCGGTTCCAGCGTCCGGGAAGCGAGAGGGATTTAATCGAGGCGTCAGCTTTGCTAAGAGAGTTGTTGCTCAAACTAAGCCAGCTTGTCGCTCCTTTCGCGCCATTTTTCGGCGAAGCCCTATTCAAGTCGCTTTCTTCCGATGAGTCAGTCCATCTTTCGGATTGGCCGGAAGCGGACAAAAAGATGATTGACGCGAAACTTTCCTCTTTGATGGCTGAAGCGCGAGATATCGCCACTAAAGCTTTGGCCAAACGAGCGGAGTCAGGCGTTAAGGTGCGACAACCGCTCGGCTCGCTCAAGATAAAGAAATCTTCCCTGCGCGGGAGCGAAGAGATTATCGAAATTCTAAAGGAAGAAATTAACGTCAAAGAAATAATTTTTGACGAAATGGCCGAAGAAGATGTTTCTTTCGATCTAACCATCACGCCGGAGCTCAAAGAAGAAGGTCTTCGGCGGGAGTTCAGCCGGATGGTCCAGGAAATGAGGCAGAAAGCCGGTTTGCGCCCCGGAGAAGAAATTATCGTGGAGATGGAATCCTTTCCTGTTTTCGAACAGGCGGTCCGGGCCGGCGGCCGGAACTTGGCCAAAGTCATCTCGGCCCGGGAGATTGATTTTAAATTAAGCGATAAATTCGATTTGCGAACGGAAACGAAAACAGAAGGGGAGAAAATAATTTTGGGGATAAGAAGGATTTAGAGCAGGCCCACCTTTTCTCTTATTTCGGCGAAATTCGGCCGGGCGATTTTGCTTGCTTTTTCCGCGCCGGACGACATTATCTCCGTGAGCAGATTTTGATTGGAGGAAAAGTATTCAATTTTTTCGCGGATAGGCGCGAGAGCTTTAATAACGGCCTCGGCCAGGTCTTTTTTGAAACCGGCGTATTTTTTGTTCCGGTAGGAAGAGGTCAATTCGGTGATTTTGACGCCGGTCAATTCGCTGAAAATAAAAAGAAGATTGGAGAGACCGGGCTTTTTTTCCGGGTCGTAGATTATTTCTTCGCCGGAATCGGTAACGGCAGTTTTTATTTTTTCCCGGATGGTTTCCGGAGAATCATTAAGAAAAAGACAGCCGCTCGGCAGTGATTTGGACATTTTCTTTTCCGGGTTATCCAAGCTTTTAATCCGCAGGCCTTCCATATAGAGGCCGACCGGTTCGGGAAAGGTTTTTCCGAAGCGGACATTGAAAACTCGGGCGATTTCTCTCGCGAGTTCAAGGTGTTGGCGTTGGTCTTCGCCGACCGGGACAAGGTTGGCTTTATAGAGCAGGATGTCGGCGGCCATCAGGACCGGGTAAGTAAGCAAGCCGGTATTGGGGATTTGGCCTTCGGAAATTTTCTCCCGGTACTCGATCATTCCCTGGAGTTTTCCGGCAGGAGTGATGGTGCTGAATATCCAAGCGAGATTAGCGTGTTCCGGCACGTGGGATTGCAGGAAAAACACGGATTTTTGCGGGTTGAGACCGAGAGCGAGAAGGGAAGCGAACATTTCCAAAATTTCCCCGCGTTTTTCCGGCGGAAGATATTTTTGCGTCAAAGAGTGGTAATCGGCGACGAAATAAAGGCAGTCGTATTTGTCGGTGTCTTGCAAAAGAAGGGCGGGCTTGATGGCGCCGAGATAATTGCCGATATGCAGTTTGCCGCTGGGTTTGAATCCGCTGACAACAATCGGTTTCATGTTACGCCTCTATTATATATGTCACACCTCTATTATAACAGGAAGAATCATCGGCCGGCGATTGGTCTTGTTGTAAATATACTGGCCGATTTGGTCTCGGAACAGGGCCTTCAAGTAATCGGGGTCGATCGGCTGGTTGTGCGGAATGCGGCCGACGATGTTTTTAACTTTATCGCGAATATCAGAAAGAAGACGCTGATTCTCGCGAAGATAAATAAAACCGCGCGAAATAATGTCGGGATTTTTGACTAACCGGCCGTTCCGGCTGCCCACCGCGGCGATAACCACGATCATGCCTTCCTGGGCGAGCAAGCGCCGGTCGCGCAGGACTACTTCGCCGACGTCGCCTACGCCCAAGCCGTCCACCATGACATAAGAAGCGGGTACGGTTTCGTCGAGTACTTTAATCTCGTTTTTGAGGATTTCCACCACTTGGCCGTTATCGACAACGAAGATATTTTTTCTGGGGATGCCGGCTTCGACGCCGTTTAAGGCGTTTTGCGAACGCATGAAGAAATAGCCGTGTACTGGAAAGAAAAATTTCGGCTTCATCAGCTTGATGATTTCCTTGATTTCTTCCTGCGGGGCGTGACCGGAAGAATGGATGTCGACGATTTTCGAGTGATAAACAATGGCGCCCTGGCGGGAAAGATTGTCCTTGAGCACCTGGACGCTCTTCTCATTGCCGGGAATAACCGAAGAAGAGAAGATGAAAGTGTCGCCGGGCTTTACCCGCAAATGGCGATGTTCGCCGCTTATTACGCGCATCAAGCTCGCGTTCGGTTCTCCTTGGGCGCCGGTGGAAAGAATCATGATTTTGTTGTCGTGGTACTTGTTAATCTCTTCGAGGGGTATAATTGTTCCTTTTTTCACTTTGATGTAACCGAGACGGGTCGCGGCATCGATATTCTCGCGCATGGACCGGCCGGAAATGGCCACTTTCTTGCCCATTTTCTCGGCGATTTTCAGGATTTCCGAGATGCGGGTAAGCAACGAGGAGAAGATGCCGATGACAATCCGGCCCTGGGCCTTTTCAAAAAGTTCCTCCAGGTTTTTCTCCACCACTCTTTCCGAGAGAGAGCGGCCGGGAGTTTCGGCGTTGGTGCTGTCGAGGAAAATGGTATGGACGCCCTGCTTGCTTATTTTCTTGAAATCATCCATATGGGCGGGGTTGCCCTTGGTGTCGTAATCGAATCTGAAATCGGAGAGATGGACTATGTTGCCAACGGGAGTTTTCAGCAATATTCCGGTATTGTCGGGAATACTGTGGGAAACGCCGAAAAATTCCGCCTCGAAATATTGGGATAACTTTATTTTGTCGCCGCTTTTTATTTCCCTGATATTCAGCTTCGGGGCGTTCACAAACTCCTCCTGCCGTTTTTCCACCAGGGCTTTGGTCAGGGCCGTGGCGTAGATGACCGGATTGCCGAGACGTTGGATAAGGTAGGGAATGGCGCCGATATGGTCGTAGTGGGCGTGAGTGAGCAAGACCGCCTTGATGCGTTCCTTCTTTGATTCAAGATAGCTTACGTTCGGGATGATGTAGTCGATTCCCGGAGTTTCTTCTTCGGGAAACTGGAGGCCGATATCGAAAATGACAATTTCGTCTTTGTATTCGAAAAGCATCATGTTCCGGCCGATTTCTTCCAGCCCGCCGAGAGCGATACAGCGCATGGCCGATTCTTTTTGGTTTTTTGGAGGCATTACGATTTAGTTTTGATAAAGCGACGATTTACCTTTAGTGCCCTCGGTGGGATTCGAACCCACAAGCCTTGCGGCATAGCGACCTGAACGCTACGCGTATGCCAGTTCCGCCACGAGGGCAATATCCGGAAAAGAGCGTGAGAGTGATTGCGGTTGGCATAAGTTTAATCTTTATCAGCGGATTTTTCAATCGCTTCCGCAGAGGAGCGGAATTTTCTGGCTGTTTTGACGTACCAGTTTTCCACCCGGTTGAATCGTTCGTCGGGCGTGACGACCGTGTCGAGGGAGAAGCCGCGCAGTTTCGGCGAAACGACGTAAGTGTAATCGGGGGAGTAAAGGAAGAGAGCCGGCGCGTCTTCGTTGATGATTTTTTCAAGAGAGGAAAGAAAGTCCGCGCGCCGGGCTTCGTCTTTCTCGGAGCGGATTTTCTCCATCAGGTTGTCGGCCCGTTCGTTTTTATAAAGAGAAAGATTGGTGCCCGGGAAAAAACGGTTGGAAGAATGCCAGAAAGAATAAAGGTCCGCGGGATCGGTCAGGTTGTTGCCGAAGAGAAGGAGTTCGTAATTTCTGGTTCGAATAGCCTCTAAAATTTCAGAGGTGCCGAGGGGAGCGAGATTGATTTTAAATCCGACGGCCTCCCAATCGGATTTCAGGCGTTCGGCCACTTTTTCCAGCGTCGGAGAAGAAGGGAAAGAAAGGTTCAGCTCGGTGGAGCTGTCGTCAAAAGTTTTTTTGGAAGGAAGAAGGGGGATATTTTCGAGGAGGCCGTTTATCGGCAGAGCAAATCCTTTGAACGCGTCAGCGACGATTTTTTCCCGGTTGATGGCGGAGTTGAGCAACCTTCTTGAGTCGATGTTTTTGAGATTTTCGGCCAGACTTTGGTTTATGAATACGGCGAAATAGCGCGGCGCTTCCAGCGGTTTTATCCGGTGGCGGAGGAGCAATCCGGCCAGATTCTCCGGGTCATCTATTATTGCTCCGTCGATAGAATTTCCGTTATAAGCGGCGACAAGGTCTTTCTCATTGGAGAAAAACCGGACAATGATTTTTTTGATATAAGGAGCCGTTTGGAAATAATAATCGTTGGGAACAAGCGCATACTCGGTGATGAATCCGTCATTTTTTTTATCGAAGGAGATAAACTTGTACGGTCCGGAACCGACCGGTTCCAGGATGTAGCGAGAGAGATAAAAATTGTTGGCCGGGATGTTGCCGAAGACGTGCTTTGGTATGATCTTCATTTTTTTCAGGGTTGTTTCGAAAAAAACATAGGGAGAAGGCAGGCTGAATTTGACCTCCAGTTCGCTTACTCGGCTGGCAGCTGCGCCGGCAAAGCTCTGAAAAAGAGGAGAGCGTGAATCGGGGTTGCCGATCGTCTCCGCGGTGAAAATAATGTCGTCGCTCGTGATTTTTTCTCCATCCTGCCATTTCAGCCCCTCTTTTAATCTTACCGTCCATTCGCGGTTGTCGTCAGCCGCTTTAATTTCAGCCATTTCATCCAGGTCGGCGAAAATAAGGGCGGAGATGTCCCGGTCGATATCATTGCCGGGGAAGACGGGATTGATCGAAATCGGCTGGCCGACCATTCCTTCACGCCACAAACCGCCCTTCACGGCCGTTTCTTCGGTGGCGGAGAGAAAAACGCCGTAGACAAGGGAAAGGGCCGAAAAGACAAAAATAGAGGCGCTGACGATAAAAGTTAGGCGCCGCTTTGGCGACAAAGAGGAGAAAATTTGTCCGACTTTATTTTTTAACAAGGTTAAGGATGGAAAAGACGGCGAGGGCGGCGGCGGAAATTATGGTCATAACGAAAATCATTTTTTCGAACCCGCGTCTTTTCTGGTAGAAATCGGTTCCGGCGCCGCCGCCGAAAATTCCGCCGACTCCGCCGGATTGGCGGCCTTGCAGAAGGACTAAGCCGATGAGAATTACGGCGATGATTATTTGGATAACAGTAATCGCTGGCATAGGGTATTGATAATTCCTATCAAAACGGCGGCAAGCAGAAGAGGAATCGTTCCGCTAATCATAATCGTTCCGGAAATATAATCAAGCAGACCGAGAATGACGGCGCTGATGACGATATTGAAGAGGCCGAAAGTGATAAGGACGAGCGGAATAAGAAGAATTTTCAGAACGGGCCGGAGGATGAGGTTTAAGAGGGTAAGGACGACGGCGAGAGCGATAATGGCGCCGATATTTTGGCTAAGGGAGACGCCCGGGATGAAGCGGCCGGCCAGATAAAGACCGAGAGTATTCGCGCCGACGAGGAAAATCAGTTTACTCAAAAATTTAAACATTATTTCAGGAAGGGAAGAAGGCTTTGTCCGGTCATTTCCTCCGGTTTGTTGAGCCCCATTAATTCTAAAACAGTAGGAGCGATATCGCAAAGACTGCCGGAGACTTCTTTCTCGGCCGAGTCGACGAGCCGATCTTCTTTCGGTCGGCGGAACGACTCGGCGACGACATAGAAAGGAACCGGACTGGAATTGTGCATGGTCTCCGGGAGGCCGGTTAGGGGGTCGAGCAGGCGTTCGGCGTTGCCGTGGTCGGAAGTGATGATAAGAGTTGTGCCGGTTTTTAAAGCGGTATCCATAAGCTTCCCGACTTGTTCATCGATGACTTGCACTGCTTTCACCACGGCGTCGAAATTGCCGGTATGGCCGATAATGTCGGGGTTGGCGTAATTCGCCAAAATAAAGCCGTAAACTCCTTCTTCCATGGCCGAGATAATCCGGTTGGTGATATCTTCAGCCATCATTTCCGGGTATTTGTCCGGATTGGCGATTTTTCGGGAGGGAGCAATGGCGCGGTATTCGTTTGGGAAAGGATCTTCTCTCTTGGCATTGAAAAAATAAGTTACGTGCGCTCCTTTTTCGCTTTCGGCGACCCGGAGCTGAAGGATATTTGCTTTCGCGATTATTTCAGCCAGAGTGTTTTCTGGCCTGGGCCGGGGAAAGGCAACGGGAAGGGAAGGAAAATCTCGGCCGTAATCGGTAAAGGAGGCCATTTTTAAAGAAGGCATTTTTTCCATGAATATTTTAACCAGTTGGCGCATGCGTTCCTCGCGGAAATTGAAAAACAGCACGGCGTCATTTTCCTTGATTCCCCGAGCGGATGAAATCACGATTGGTTCGATAAATTCGTCGGTAACGCCGCGGTTGTAGCTTTCCTCCATCGCTTTTATCGGGTCGTTTGTTGTTTCCCCTTGGCCGGTCATGGCGGAGAAGGCGAGGGCGGTTCTTTCCAGGTGATTATCGCGGTCCATGGCGTAAAAACGGCCGGAGATGCTGGCGATTTTTTCCGCGGGCAGTTCGCGGACGAGATCAAGGCATTTTTTAGGCGAACCGTCGCGGCCGTCGGTAATCAGATGGAGATTGAAGTCGGGTAAATTATTTTGTCCGAGCATGGAGAGGAGGGCTCGGAGGTGTTCGAACGAAGAATGAACGTTGCTCTCGCCGATCAATCCGACGAGGTTCAATTTGGCGCCGGATTGTTTGGCGTAATTTATGAGATCGAGAATGGCGGGATTCCGGAAGAAGGAGCCGTCTTTTATCCCGTCGCTGATTCGCGGAAAATCTTGGAATATCACCTGGCCGGCGCCGATAGCCAGATGGCCGATTTCGCTATTGCCTTCTTCTTCCCAAGGAAGGCCGATGGCCAAGCCGGAGGCCTGGAGGCTGGTTATGGAAAAATTTTTCTTGATAAAACCGATATTTTGGGGTTGGGCCGCGTAAATGGGATTGGAGCCGTCCCGGGGTCCGTTTCCCCAGCCGTCCAGAATAACCAAAGCTATTTTGGCCGGAAGCAGTCCCTTTTTTGACAGCTCCCCGTTTTTAGCCGTATGATTAGAACTTAAGGTCATGAAAATTAATATCTTAATCTTACCTTATGATTTACGTTATTTCATTAGCGGCCCTTGCCGCCGGTTTGGTTTCGGGTTACTTCGTTCGGCAGAATCTCGCCGCAAAGACCGCTAATTCTATCGAGAAAAGGCTGAGAGAGAAGGCAGAAGCCGCTGAACATGAGGCCAAAGACGTTGTTCTAAAAGCCAAAGACAGGGCCGCTTCTATTCTCGAAGAGGTCCGAAAAGAAGAAAAAGAAAAAGAAGAGGCGTTCAAACAAGCAGAGGGCCGTCTTTTGCGTAAGGAAGAAATATTGGAAAGACAGGAAGAGGAGACGAGAGAAAAAGAAGGAAAGCTTAAAGAAGGAGAAGTTTGTTTGGAAAAAAGCAAGCTGGAAGTCGAGAGGCAAAGAGAAATGGTCGGGGTGGAGCTTTCGCGCATAAGCGGTTTGACTCCCGAACAGGCCAAAGAAAAATTGATCAAACAAGTGGAAGAGCAGGGCCGCGAAGAATTGACGGGATTGCTTCAGAAAATCGAAAAAAACAAAAGGGAAGAGGTGGAGAAAAAAGGAGTGGAGATTATTACCACCGCTCTCCAGAGATATGCCCGCTCCAACGTCTCGGATATTACTACGACGGCATTTCCATTGCCAAGCGAGGACCTGAAAGGAAAGATTATCGGTAAGGAAGGCCGGAATATCAAGACTCTGGAACGGCTGACCGGAGCGGAGCTTATCATCGATGAAACGCCGGATACCATTCTCATTTCTTCGTTCGACCCGTTCCGTCGGGAAATAGCCAAAATGACTTTGGAAAAATTGAT
This sequence comes from uncultured Candidatus Saccharibacteria bacterium, assembly GCA_964348915.1. Classification (GTDB taxonomy): domain Bacteria; phylum Patescibacteriota; class Minisyncoccia; order UBA6257; family Colwellbacteraceae; genus CAYGEM01. Next base: position 58,272 of record CAYGEM010000002.1, read on the forward strand.
CAAGGACGGCCGAATCCAACCGGCGAAGATTGAGGAGAAGGTGGAAGAATCGCGGGCAGAACTGGAAAAAAGGATCGTTCAGATTGGCGAAGAAGCGGTTTACGAAGTGGGTATTCTGGATTTGCCGCCGGAGCTGATAAAACTTCTCGGCCGTTTGAATTTCCGTACCAGTTTCGGCCAGAGCGTTCTCAACCATTCGGAGGAAACGGCGTACATCGCGAAGATGATTGCTGAAGAACTGGGCTTAAATGTCGAGGTAGTCAAAAAAGCGGCTTTGCTTCATGATATCGGCAAGGCCATCGACCACGAAGTTTCCGGAAATCATGTGGAATTGGGCATGAAGATTCTGAAGAAATACGGTATTTCGGAAAAGATTATCGAGGCGATGCAGTCCCATCACGAGGACTATCCTTTCGCTTCGCCAGAGGCCTATATCGTGGCTACGGCGGATATTCTTTCCGCGGCCAGACCGGGTGCCAGAAGAGGAACGCTTGAAAATTACATCAAACGTTTGGCCGATTTGGAAAAAATCGCCTCCGGTTTTAAAGGGGTCAAGGCTTCTTACGCGGTTTCCGCCGGACGCGAGCTTAGAATATTCGTGGTTCCGGAGAAGATAGACGATTTCGGCGCCTTGTCTTTGGCCAAAGAAATCGCCAATCGTATCGAAGCCGAGTTAAAATATCCGGGAGAAATCAAGGTGAACGTTATCCGGGAAGTGCGGGCGGTGGAATACGCGCGTTAAATCCGGTTTGCCCGCTGGCCTCATATTTGCTATCATTTTCTCAAGGGAAAATAAAGGTCGGAAGAGAAAACAGAGAATAAATCGATGAAAAAAATAGGACTCGTGGAAGAGGTTATGAAAGTTGCCGAAATCCAGACGAAAAAACAGGCCGAACAGGCGGTGAACGCGGTCTTCGATACCATTGTCAAAACGCTGGGGAGCGGAGAAGAAGTTGCCATCACCGGTTTTGGCACTTTTCGCATCGCTAAGCGCGCCGCAAGAATGGGTGTCAATCCCAAGACCGGAGAAAAAATTCACATTGCCGCTTCGGTAAAGCCGAAATTCCGGGCGGGCAAGTTGCTTAAAGAAGCCGTATTGTAAAAGGGAAAATTTCAATAAAAATCCTCTGACCCGGATTAGGGTTGGAGGATTTTTATTGCGTCTCGGCTGATTTTGACGAAGATTTCGTAGCTGGAGCGCAGATTCTTGAGAGAATTTCCCAGAAGTTCACGGACCGACGGCTTGATCGCAGGTTCGGCGGAAAGTTTTTCAATGGCGTCGGCGTCGGATAAAGGCGGATTTAATTCATCCAAGTTGGTTTCGATAATCATTTTCCCGGCTTCCCGGCTTATTTCTTTGGCTCCGGCGAGATATTTCTGGGCGTTTTCCATATCCGCGGAGAAAGCTCCTGGGTCAATTAATTCGTATTTTTCAAATTTTTTAATTTCGAGATTGATTTTCTGCCAGCGCGTTTCCGCGGCAGAGATAAGATTGTCAATCTGCAGCCACAAAAAGAAATCCACGATTTTTTGCAGACGGGGATTATAATTATTTTCGCGATAATCTTTAAGCTCGCCGGCCAGCGCCTTAATTTCTTCCAAGTCCGTCAATCCGCCGGCTTTGATTCCGGCAGATTCGAAATAGGCCGCGGCTTCGTCGAGATAAGAGAAAAAAGACGCGGCTTTAAGCTTGAGCTTGGCTTCGGCCGGCTTGTTTTTTGACAGATTCTCTTTCAGGCCGTTTATTTCGGCGACAGAAAGGCGGACGGCTTCAACTATAACCTTCTTTCTGGCGTCAATTTCTTTCAGACCGCGTTCAGCTTCGCTTAGGGCGGAGTCGTCCTTGATTTCAAGAAGCGCGTCGACGCTCTCGTTGAGAGCGCTGGCATTTTCATTAAGGTCGGCGGCCAGGGCGAAACAAGAAGGTGAAATCAGAGCGGCAATAGACAGGCAGATTAGAATTATTCTTGAAAAAGAAGTCATGATAATAAAAGTTATTGGCTGGCTTGGTCTAATAATTTATCGATATTTTCGCCGTGAAGATAACCGTTGAGGTCGTTAAAGGATTCCATTTCCCCTTCCAGGACGGCGGCATTTAAATGGCGGAGGCCGTTGCTTGCCGCTTCGTCAAGGGCCAAGGAGGCGACTTGGGCGTTCTCGTTAAAATAATTGATTTCCTTGAGGGTGATATCGATTTTTTCGACGGCCGACTCGGTTTCTCTGTTTAGGTCGTAAATATTGGCGACGGTTGGAGCTTGTCCGGCGAGATTGACCGAAAATAAAGCGAACGTCAAAGCGGCCATGACCGCCGAACAACTAAGAACCAAACGGGGTAAGGGCAACCAAAAGGAGAAAACGGTTTTCCTTGGAGCTTGGACGGAAGAGAGGATAATCCTTTTGGATTCCAGAACAAAAGCCGAACGCGGCTTGATGTTTTTCAGTTTTTGGATTTTGCTTATGATTTCTTCCATTGTCGCAATAGCTCTTTTAATTTATTGACGGCGCGGTGCTGCGTAACTTTTATCGCTCCTTCGGATTTTCCGGTTATTTTGGCGGTTTCGGCCACGGACAGTTCTTCCATGAACCGCAGGATAATCACTTCCTGTTCCGCGGGTTTCAGCTCCCCGATTGCTTCGATGGTCTGTTCGAGCTCGAGAGAAGCATCCATCTTTTCTTCCACCCGGCTGTTTTCCGGAATTTCAAAAGGGAAATCGAGGCTTACCAATGTTTTTGAACGTCGGTAATAATCGATGATGGCGTTTCTCGCGATACGGTAGAGCCAGCTCCCGAAGGGCAAGCCCTTGTCGCTGTAATTTTTTAGGTTCTGCCAGGCCTTCAGAAAGGTTTGGTGGGAGAGGTCTTCGGCTTCCTCACGTCGGCCGACTCGGACCAGGATGAAACGATATATTTTAGGAAAATAATGGTCGTAAAGAAGGCCAAAAGCGTCGGCCTCTCCCTCCTTCGATAATTCTATGAGTTTGCGTTCATCCTCTAACATAGAAACGTTTTTATGTGCCAAAAGTTACATTTACGGCTTGGATAGCCGATAAAATCGCTATCAACGGCCGATGGCCGTCTGGTCGCCGATTTCCGGAATAGATATTTCGATGTCGTTTGCCGCGGCCCTTACCCCGTCCTTTTCCGGAGGCAAAACCGAATAGAGCTCCAGCAGGGCGAGCATGGTGGCGGCGATAATCAAAAATCCTATTATCGGTTTCATTGTTTTAGTTTTACGGAGCGGGCGAGCGGAATTGAACCGCCGTCACCTGCTTGGAAGGCAGGTATAATAGCCGCTATACGACGCCCGCGTTTACTTCAATCTTTTCGGTTCGCGTTGCGAACTGTTGAAATTCTAACGAATTTCAGTTTGGGTGGCAAATTCTTTTATGAAAATTCATTCTTGGAGCCGGTGATTATGTTATTCACAGGAAGGAGGCAATAGAATATGTTACAATTATTAGATGAACAAGAAAAATTTTTCCGCTCAAAAATCCGGCTTAACCAAGCCGGAAGAAGCTTTAAGATTCGTCAAATAAACCGGCATTGATCTTTCGGCGCCGTCAGTCGGCAATATTCACGGCCGGTTCAAGCGCGGATTTAATCCCAAAATTGATTTGCCGCTTATTCGGGAAATAAAAAACAAATGCCGCATTCCGCTTGTGCTTCACGGCGGCTCTGGCTTGCTTTTGCCTGACATCAAATTAGCCATTACTGTCGGCGTCGGAATTGTCCACATCAATACTGAATTGCGGTTGGTTCGGCGGAAAAGTTTGGAATCGGTCTTGAAAAAATATCCTGATGAAATTGTGCCTTATAAAATTCTGCCTTTGGTTGAAAAAGAAATTAGCAAAACAGTTGGGCGCTACTTCGGGAGTTTTCATAGATTAAAGCACCCGTAGCGTCCTAAATTAAGCTCGTATTAACCCAAAAAGAAACCGAGCCGCATCATTGCACCGAAGTGCTAGCGGCTCGTTGAGTGTCCTGTGCGCGCGTCTGCCTGCTATCATGGGGTTGCCGTCTCCGGTTTTGGATAGATGATAGTGACCTGCCGGAGATTTTCGTCCCAGAGTACTTTTGCCCCTAGCGCTTCGGCGATAAAGCGCAATGGGAGCATGGTTCTGCCTGGAGGCGCGACATAGGGTCGCACCACCGAGTTTGCCGCGTCAATTGGCGTCTCAACGCCGTTGACATGGGCGATCGGGTTGTCGATCCAGAGAACAATCTCACGATCACCACTCTGGATTTCAACCCTCCTGTCGTCTCCGAACCAGAGGATCTTCCCGCCCAAGGCCTCAACAACAGGCCTAATGGGTAGAAATGTTCTAGACGTTCCCGCCGGAATCTCCGGCACGGCGTCGAGGACGATGGCCATTCTCTCGCCGCCTTTCTCCACGATCAGCTCTTTCGAGCCTATCTGAAGAAAGAGGGTAATGATTTCGCTTGCCTCGGCAATGAGAATCGCCTCTAGTCCAGCTTCGGCCGCGACAAATAGTCCGTTGCCGTAGCCAACAGCATAAATCGGTTCGTCCAGGCCACCTAAGTTGCCACTGCTCCATCTTACCCCATCTTCTGAGGTGAAGATGGCCGGTCCGCTGCTGTTTGCGGGCGGATAGGAGTTTGAGCCGACTGCCACGAACCGTCCTGCTCCGTAAGCCACGTCGTCGAAGTTTACGCCCTTCTGGACAGGGACTTGCGCCATTGTCCACTTTACCGCGTCTTTTGACAACAGGATGGGCGCTGATCCTCCAACAGGCATAGCCACTTTGGTAACAGCGACGAACAAACCATTGCCGTGAGTTATAGCTGCAAGAGACACGTCGTTTGTGCCTGGCTCCTGTATTTCCCAACCCCGGCCGTCCGTTGAAGTAAGAACAGCATCAGGATAACCTACGGCCACAAACTGCCTATTGCCGTAGACGATGTCGTTAAGGGAAATGCCGAACGGAGCCTCTCTCTCTGGCACATCTTGCGGTTCCCAGCTTTGGCCGTCTTGGGAGACAAGGATAACAGGATTTGACATTATCCTGCCTCCTTCTGTGTAGCTGCCTATGTAGCTACTCCGGCCAACAGTGACAAACAAGCCATTGGCATAGGCGATGCCTTTAAGGTCATAGGGCATCGAAATCTGCCTGATTGTCCAGCTCGCGCCGTCCGGTGAGGTAAGGACAATGCCGTCTGACTTTAGGTCGCGCATGTGCCATTGGTAACCTACAGCGATAAGCTGTCCATCGCCATAGGCAATACCGCTCAAGATGTAAGCCTTTGCCGCTTCTGGTAATTCCTCCCTGCTCCAGGTTTTGCCATCCGGCGAGGTGAGAATTGCGCCATTGGTTCTGCCGGGGGCTATCCATTCGCGCCCTACTGCGACGAACTTCTTGCCATTATAGGTGATGGCTCTTATGAGGAGATCTGCTACCGGTTCTGCCATCTTCATCCTCTGCCAGACCAACTGGTCTGCTCCGCTGGCAATGACTGTTACCGATAAAGCAGACACAACTGTCAAGACGAGCATCACCGTCAACATCTTCTTCATCTCTTTCACTCCCTTTCCTGTGATCTTTCTCCCGCGTTGCGCGCACGGTTTTCATATTCAGTTGTTAAGTTACATGCCTTCACCAAAACAGAAAAACCTTATTTTGTCAAGGCTAAGAGTTATTCACAGAGCGGTTATTTGCGAAAGGATATTCTTGCTATAATTAATCTATGCTTAACAAAAAATTCATTACCGTTAGCTTGGTGGTTTTATTTATTCTTCTTGTCGCCCTTTTTATTTATCGTCAGCCGATTCGAGAGCAGATTATTGCCTCGAGAGACAGAACTGAAACGGTCAATACTATTGAAAATTTTTATAAAGAACATTTGCGGGCAATCAATACTAATGAAAACTGGGTGGATCTGGCAGAGGAATACGCCAGCGGCCGGGCAAAAGAACTGCTAACGGCCAGAGCCGGATCTTTCTTGGCTGAAGCCAGCCAAGGCAAACAGCGTTTGGCCGAGATTGTGTCGCCGATTATTATCAGATTTTATGA
>CAYGEM010000003.1:0-44488 GCA_964348915.1 uncultured Candidatus Saccharibacteria bacterium
ATATAAACATATTTGACAGATTATTCCTTGTATGCTATTTATTAGTTAAGTTTCCGAAACAGAATATGGTCTTTGGGAAGAAGGTGAAACAGGGTGGAAGTAAAAGCGCAAGTAAACGCAGAGAAATTACTGGCGCAGATTCTCAGTGCCAGTACCCCTTCCGCGCTCGCGGAGGTTTTCCGGGATTTCCCGAGTGAAATTGGGCTGGCAATCGCAGCCCTTCCCACAGAAGAGCAAGGGAGGATCCTGAAGGAGATCTCTCCAGAATCCTTAAGGGAGGCTCTCTCTCAGCCGGAGCCGGAGCCAGAGGAGAGGGAAATGTTAGCGGTACGTCAGCTACCATCTTCTTCGACTCTCAACGCGAGGGAGATCGTCGAGATCTGGGGGAAGGAACTGAAGGAGAAAGATTTCCTCCGCCAGGTGGTAACGGAGGGAATGGACGTCCTTCTCTCTCTTCTCCCCGATTCTCCTCCGGCGGAAAGGAAATCGTAACACCGAACACAACTGGCCTCCCTAAAAAGGGGGCCAGTTCCATATCTATATAATAGACCTATTCAAAAAAAATTTACGCCATTGGCAAGAGGTATAAATTTTAATTTTTTCAATATTTTTCAAATCTATCCATTCTGCTTCGCCAAGATATTTTCTCTCATGCTCGTCGAAAAATTCAGTTGATAATTTCCCGCCAATTATCTCACACAGATAATACATGAAAATCGCATGGATGTAGTCGCCCTTGACCCTCTTGTAAAATGAATTTTCGCAAGTGACAAGCTTTCCGATCTTAACCTCAAAACCAGTTTCCTCTTTAACTTCTCGTTTTAATGCTTCCTCTATTGTTTCGCCCAGATTGATTCCGCCACCAGGAAAATCATATCCGTCCCATTGTTTGGAAAGAAGGACTTCCCCGTTCTGGATTATTATTCCATATACCGCCGGCCGGAAACTTAATTCACCAGCAAACACTTCGTACTTTTTGCCGTCTTTGTCCTCGCAAATGATTTTTTTATCTTCCAGCATCTAATTTATTTTCCAAAATAGAAATCGCGCCGATTATCCATCCTCCTCTCAATTTATCCTTCATTCCCCTGATTTCCTCAAAAGTGAACCACCCGGCATCTAAAATCTCGTCTTCGGGGAATTTCAGTTCGCCGCCCATAATTTTCGCCTCAAAAGCATGCTTTGATGATTCTATCGCCGATTCCTGAAAAATATCGATTTCCTTAACCAGTTCGACATCGTAGCCGGTTTCTTCTTTTGCCTCCTTAACCGCCGTTTCCTCTATGGTGTCGCCGACATCAACCCTGCCTGCCGGAAAATTCCAAAGACCGTACGCCTTAGGCTGTTTCTCCTGAACCAACAGATATTTGCCGTCTTTTTTGATGACAACGCCGGCGACAACCGATGTTTTTACTATTTCTTTTTCCATTGACTGCATTTTAGCAAAATCCTCGCCAAAAGAAATTTTCGCGAAAAATATTATTTTCTGAAATACCAGACAAATAAAAGTATGACTACGGCAACTAAAATCAGCCAGGAATATATCGTCCAGTTTATCAATGCCGTAAATAATAACAGTATTATGGAAATCGCGGTCAGTATTTTATCTTTATTCATTTTCCTCATATCTTGATATTTACCACTATTCATCTCCCGCGACAATAATCATCGCCTGAAATTCCAATTTTGAAAATAGGCGGTTGTTCGAAAAATTCAGAAATATCTAAGAACACTCCGCTCGGCGGTTTTTAAAAACATACGCCCACATCGCCTATTATTCAGTGGTTTTTCCGTCGAATGCCGCCTCATTTGCCGCTGCCTCTGCCTTGGTCGAACGGACAATGCCGTCCTTGTGATGAGCCGGGGAGTAAATGGTGTATAGTTTCAACTCATCCGAACCGGACGTATTCACGATGTTATGCTCCGCTCCCGCCGGAACAATCACCACGACGCCGTCGGTGATATCGTACTCGTTTCCGTCGATGAAACATTTTCCCTGACCTTTCTCGAAACGGAAAAATTGGTCGTTATCAGGGTGAACCTCCATACCGATATCCTCGTTCGGCTGAAGACACATCAATACCAATTGGCTGTGTTTTCCGGTATATAATACCTTGCGAAAATTATTATTTTCTAAAGTATCTTTTTCTATATTAGAAACAAATCCTTTCATTTATTAATTTAATTAATTGGACCTTTATCCTATTATACAATAAATTTTGGGGACTTGCCCGTCCGTAGCCGAAAGGCGGAGGAGGGTTTTTCCGCTGTGCGCTTCCGAAGCTTTCAGCGAAGGAGCGTCGCCGAAACTTGTCCTGAGCTTGTCGAAGGAGCTCGTCCTGAGGACATTCGGCTGAGCCCTTCGGCGGTGAGCTCAGGACGGTCGAACCGCTCAATCGAAGTCCTTGTCGAAGGAGCTCGTCCTGAGCGTGGCGAAGGCGGAAGGGGCGAGATTCGAACTCGCGGTACCTTGCGGCACACAGTCTTTCCAGGACTGCCAGTTAAACCACTCCTGCACCCTTCCAGAAACTAATAAAGTTTATCCTCAAAAAGCGATTTTTTCAATCAGCCGACAATCGTGCCTTTGAATTCGCGGCCGGAGAAAAGATTTTCCACATTTTGCAAATCTCCAGCGACCACTATCATTTTAAGCTTGTTTTTCTCGGCAAAACGCGCCGCCACCGGGTCAATGGGATAATGGCTGCCGGCCAACCATTCTGCCGGTATGATTTTCTTGTATTCTTTCCAGCTCAAATTATAAAACGGCTTGGCGTCCTTGTATTTGTTGTAATCCTTGTCATAAACATAAGGCGCGGTGCCGATATTCACCACTTCTTTCGCGCCAAAATGCTTGGCTAAGGTCGCCGTATCAAGGTCGGTGGAACTGCCCGGTTTCCAGCCGCAGCCAATCGTCACCGGGTACTTAAGATTTTTGATTTTTTTCAACAGACCGCGTTCGCTGACAATCAAAGGGTTGGCTATATCTTTCAAAACCAATTGCAGAAAACGAGCATTGAGCTCGGTCACGCGGATTCCCAACCAGTCATTATCCTCGTTTGAGGATTTCCTTATCTCCCTTAATGCCTGCTGGTAACGGCGGCAGATCTTGCCTCCGCCGGTTACAATGATAAATTTCTTTTTCTCTGCCCATTTTTTGACGAAAGCGCGGAATTCCTTTAGAAAAGCGCTATCGATTCCGTCCGGAATCATCACCGACCCACCCAAAGACATCACGATAATTTTGCCGAGATTGTACTTCATTTTTTATTATTGATTTTACTTTCTAATTCCCACGCGTTCTTTTGACGTCAGTTCATCGAAACCAACTACCCGGTTCTTACCTTTGTTTTTGGCGTCGTACATCGCTTTATCCGCGTCACTGATAGCTTTCTTGAGAGAAAGCCCTTCAATCACCGGGCGCAAACCGATACTCACCGTCACCCGCAAATCAGCCATTTCGACCTCACGAGAAACATTGTTCTTCCTTACATTTTCCGCCACCGAATCTTCAATGATTTTTCTTATTTTTTCTTCGGCTATCTCCCTCGCCTCTTCTTCGGAAGCCCCCAATAAAGCGACAACTATCTCCTCTCCGCCGTATCGAGCGACAATATCGGTATCTCTTAACATTGATTTGATTGCTTTCGCTGTTTCCCTTAGCACATCGTCGCCAATCTTATGCCCCCAGCGGTCATTGATGGATTTAAAATCATCGATGTCCAAAAACAGAATGGCGATATGTTCGTATCTTGGCGACTCCCGACGTCGGTTCCGATCCAGATTCATCGCTTCGATCTCCCGGCTAACTTCCTCCTCAAAATATTTTCGCGTTTTAAGGCCGGTAAGCGAATCAATCATCGCTAAAGCTTCCGCCTTAGCCAACTCCTTTTCCAATTTTCCTATCCTCTTCAACGCTTCCCCGAGAGTGCGTGGTTCTTTTTCTCCAGAAATTTTCTTTAGAATCTCCATCACGAATTATGCCGACATTTCTCTTAATCTTCTGACTCGCTCCTCGGCCGGCGGATGAGTCATAAACAACCGATTGAGCAAAGATTTCTTCTGCTTTCCGCGAAAAGGATTGTCAATCCACAAATGGGCGGTGCTGTTATTCGCCACCCGCATCGGCGTCTGGTCGGAGGAAATTTTCTCCAGCGCGGCCGCCAGTCCTTCGGGATAGCGGGTAAGAAGAACGCCGGAGGAATCGGCCAGGAATTCGCGGTTTCGCGAAACCGCCAACCTAAGCAAGGTCGCGGCAATCGGAGCAAGCAGGACGAACACCAAACCGATTAAAGCAAAAACTCCTGAACCGCCGTTACCGCGGTCGCTCCGGCGGCCGAAAAATGATGAACGCAGAAAAATATCCGCGGCGATAGAGATGAATCCGACCAGAACAATCGCCACAGTGCCAATCAGAATGTCGCGGTTGCCGATATGGGAAAGCTCGTGGCTTATGACCCCTTCAAGCTCGGTGCGGTTAAGCTTTTTCAGCAATCCTTCGGTCACGGCGATGACCGCGTGCTCCGGGTCGCGGCCGGTGGCGAAAGCATTCGGCGCTTTTTCCGGAACAAGATAAATCTTCGGCGTCGGCAAACCGGCGGTAATAGCCAGATTTTCCACGACACGGTAAAGCTCCGGCGCGTTTTCCATACTGACCGGTATTGCCCGCGACATTGAAAGCACGATTTTGTCGGAAAACCAATAGCTTAATAAACTCATAAGAGAACTGAAAATCACGGCGATAACGAGTATCGAGGGCTGATTATAAAAGTGTGAGAGAAACCAGCCGATGGCGATGACCAAACCAAAAAACGCCACAAACAAAATTCTCGTCGCTCGGATATTCGAATCGCGGTGATCGTATAAATTCATCAAATCCCTGTTTAAAATTTGACTTTAACCGGCTGTTTTTCCTCTTCAGATTCGGTCTCGAAAAACTCCTGCTCTTTGAAGCCGAACATTTTCGCCACGATGTTCGAAGGGAAAGTTTTGACCCGGGTGTTCAAATCGCGGGTCATCGTGTTGTAAAAACGGCGGCTCGCCTGAATTTTATTTTCCGTATCGGCGATTTCCCGCTGTAAGTCCAAAAAATTAGCACTGGCTTTCAAATCGGGATAATTCTCCGCGACGGCGAAAAGCGTTTTCAGAGTATTGGTAAGAGCATCTTCTTCTTTAGCCCGATTAAGGGGGTCTTTTCCCGAGGAGCTAATGCTCGCCCGCGCTTTGGTCACGTTCTCCAGCACGTCTTTCTCATGATTCATATATCCCTTAACCGTTTCGATTAAATTCGGGATAAGGTCATAACGCCTTTTTAATTGAACATCGATGTCGGATAAGGCCTCTTTGGCGCGGTAAAAAAGGATGGTAAGAGAATTGTAAATCCAAGCCAGTATCAAACCGGCTAAAACCACCACGCCCGGAACAATGAGCAAGACAAGCAAAGTTATATTCATGATTTTATTGTATTATCTTATGAAAAACCCCGCCAGAGCGGGGTCTTCCTGATTGTATTAGTATTCGGGCATTCCGCCGCGGGAATGGTTATCCTTTTTCTCTTCCGGAATTTCGGTGATGGCCGCGCCGATCATCAGATAATTGCTCGCCACGGAAACGGCATTGGAAAAAGCCGTCTTCACGACTTTAAGCGGGTCGATGATACCGGCTTCTTTCAAATCGCAGGTCTTATTGGTAAAGGCGTCAAAGCCCCACCATTTATTGCCATTCTTCTCTTTTTCGGCAGTTATTTTTCTGATGGTTTCCTCGCCATTCGCGCCACTGTTGGTGATAATCGCCAGGAGAGGAGCTTTTATGGTTTTCGCGATAATCGTCGCCACGGCTTTGGCCACCGGAGAGTTTTCGTCTCCGCTGACAACGCCGGCCACGTCAACATTAAACAAGGCGATTCCGCCACCGGGAACGATGCCCTCTTCCATAGCCGCTCTCGTCGCGGAAACCGAATCTTCCACCCGTTGTTTTAATTCTTTCTGGGCTGATTCAGTCGGCGCGCCGACTTTAATTACGGCTACGCCTCCGGAGAGCTTACCGAGACGCTCCTGCAATTTTTCTTTATCGTAATCGGAATCTGTTTTGGTAATTTGGGCCTTGATTTGGCTGATTCTTTTTTCAATCGCGTTCTTATCGCCTTTGCCGCCGATGATAATCGCATTATCCTTGGTGGCAACCACCCGGCGCGCTTGTCCTAAAGCGGTAACCTCGGTATTCTCAAGTTTCCGGCCCAGCTCTTCGGAAACGAACTCCGCGCCGGTAACCGCGGCGATGTCCTCAAGCATTTCTTTCCTCCGGTCGCCGAATCCCGGCGCTTTAACCGCCAAAATATTAAATACGCCGCGGAGTTTGTTTATCACCAAAGTCGCCAACGCCTCTCCTTCGACATCCTCGGCGACGATTACCAATTCTTTTTTACCGCTTTTCACCAATTTTTCCAGAAGAGGCAAAAGGTCGTTGATGGAGGAAATTTTACGGTCGGTGACCAAAATATAAGGGTCGTCGAGCGATGCTTCCATCTTTTCCGGATTGGTCACCATATACTGGGAAATGTAGCCGCGGTCGAACTGCATCCCTTCCACCATTTCGTAGGAATTGCCGATAGTGTTCGAATCCTCGATGGAAACCACTCCTTCTTTGCCGATTTTCTGCATCACTTCGGCGATGAGTTTGCCGATTTCCTTGTTTTTCGAGGAGAGAGTCGCTACTTCTTCGATTTTTTTATTGTCGTCAATCGCTTCTTTCTGTTCTTCGAGCTTTTTTATCACATCCTCGGCCGCTTCTTTCAAGGATTCGGAAAGCTGAATAACATTAAACCCTTTTTCGGAAATCTGCTTTTCCCCTTCCTCAATCATCGCGTGGGCGAGAACAACGGCGGTAGTGGTTCCGTCGCCGACATTGTCGTTGGTTTTGTCCGCCGCCTGCTTCAAGAGTTCTGCGCCAAGATTCTCGTATTTATCTTCAAGCTCGATCTCTTTAGCCACGGTAACGCCGTCAAAAGTCACCTGCGGCGTGCCGTATCCTTTTTCGATGACTACGGCCCGGCCGCGCGGCCCCAGAGTCATCCTTACCGCGTCGGCCAAAGTATCAATACCCTTTTTCAGGGACTTCCTTGCTTCTTCGTTGAATAAAACTTTTTTAGCCATGATTTTTGATTGATTATTCGATTATCGCCAAAATATCTTCTTCTTCGCCGACCAGATATTTTTTGCCGTCAAACTCGATTTCGTCCGGACCGTATTTTTTGAATAAAACCATGTCGTTGATCTTAACCGACATCGGCATTCGTTCGCCCTTGTCGTTCAGCTTGCCCGGACCGACAGCCACAACCCGGCCCTTGACCGGTTTTTCCTTGTCAGCCGTATCCGGAATCACGATTCCCGACTTGGTGGTTTTCTCTTCTTCAACCGCCTCAAGAAATATATGACTGGAGAGTGGTTTTAGGTTCATATATTGAATATATATACCAAAAAAATGACGAATGTCAACTAGTCAGATTCTTAAAATGGTACGGGAGGCAGGAATTTCTCGCCTCCTTGGTTCTAAAAAAGAACGAGGCGACCCCTAAGGATCGCCTCCGCAGCGGCAACGAGATGGAGATCACCCGTCCCACTGCCAGCTCCCGCCCGTTTCGGCGAGAAGCCAAACGATAAACCTCCATATCCTCAACAAGGGTATCCCTCCCCACTATAAACTACGAAACCCGTTCGCCGGCGATAGCCGCGAAGACGTAACGCGCAGCCAAACTCTCCCCTCCCGCTACTATGGCGCCACAATTAAGATCATCAAAAATCTCCGTGGCAGCATTGTAGAGATGGTCAGGATCGATTTTCTTCCCAAGATCCTCGACGAAACGACTAACTACCACCTTGATCCTTTCTAAGTCTGGGGTGGTACCTATCATCCCGCCGATTTCCTCCGCAAATTTCATCCGGGTTTTCTCTCCCGCAGCCGAACCTTCTTTCTCCCAGTCGTTTAGTCCTCCTTCTAAAGTCATATGCGTCTTTTTTCTAATTAAGCGACTTTTATAATCTAAATATAATTGATTTTGTGAAAAATTAGCAAATTATATTATTCCCTGTCAACTTCCGGCTTTTCCAGCTCCATCGGGTCGATGCCAACGGATTTATCGCTTATCCGCAAAACATCCTTATCGATTTTCCCCAGTTCTTTGTAGGCCTGATTATACATACTGACTGAAGTGCCCAAATGGCCGCCCAGTTTTTTCATATGGACCTCGAAACCGCCGAGATGCCTTCCGAGCTCTTCCACTCTTTTTCTGATTTCTTTGGCTGATTCCTCAATCTGCAAGGCCTTCAATCCCTGAAGCACGGTTTGGAGATAAGCCAAAAAGCTCGTGGGTGAAACGACAATCACCCGCTTTTCGGCGGCATACTGAATCAAGTCCTTGGCTTCCACCGAGCCAACTTTATTAATCAGCAAATCGTAATAAATGGCTTCCGAAGGAATGAACATAAACGAAAATTCCATTGTTCCCTCTTCCGGCTTGATGTATTTCGAAGTTTCGTCGATGCGGGTTTTCAAATCCTGACGGAACAATTCTTCCAGCCGTTTTTTTTCTCCGTCGTTATTCGTTTGTATCAGGCGGTTGTAATTTTCCAAGCTGAACTTGGAATCAATCGGAATTATCCTGTCCCGCACGAAAATCACCGCGTCCACCGCCGTGCCGTCTTTGAATTTATACTGCATCTCGTAACCGCCAGGGGGCATAACGTTTTTCAACACCGCCTCCAGATAATATTCGCCGAGCACGCCGCGCTGTTTCGGATTTTTAAGAATGTCCTGAAGGTTTTTCAACTGGTCGGCCACGTTCGAGACCTGCTTTTGGCCTTCGCTCACCTTTACGAGCTCGCTGGTTATCTCTTTGATTATTTTGGCGCTTTCTCCGAACTGGCTTTGCAAAACTTTGGGAATCTCGCCGAGTTTCGCGTCCAGAGTGCGGGTAATTTCGTTAATCTGGTTTTGAATAAGCAACAAAGATTCTCCTTCCTTGCCTTTCGGGGTTTTACCGATAAATTGCCAAAGCAAAAAAATCAAAACGGCAAAAACGAATCCGACGGCCAATCCCAAAATTATTTCCATTGAATTATTTTAATATATTTTTCTCGCCGATTATATCCGTCGGATGTCGCCGCCCAAGGCGCGGATGCGTCCGTCGATATCTTCGTAGCCGCGGTCGATATGTTCGAGGCCGGAAATTTCCGATTCTCCCTCGGCAGTCAAAGCGGCGATGATATGGGCCATACCGGCCCGGATGTCCCGCATCTCGAGATTAGCGGCCTTGAGCAAAGTCGGACCGTGAATAATGGCGCTGTGCCGGCACATTTTTCCCTGATAACGGCAGGCCAAATTGCCCAGACATTTTGTTTCCAAATCAATATCAGCGCCCATTTTCTTTAAGTCCTCGGCATAACCAAACCGGTCTTCAAAAACCGTTTCGTGAATTATCGAATCGCCTTGCGCCTGCGTAAGAAGAATAGCGACGGGCTGCTGCCAGTCGGTGGCAAATCCGGGATAAGTATCGGTTTCTATGTGAGCGGCGCGCAAAGGTCCGGAACAAAAAAATCTGATGCCGTCATCCGGGTCAACCTCGTAAGCCCCGCCCAAACGGCGGACGGCATTCAAAAAAGAAATCAAATGTTCCTGTATCGCGCCGTCCACTAAAATATCGCCGTTGGTCGCGAGAGCCATTACGGCGAAAGAAGCGGCTTCGATGCGGTCCGGCAAAATTTTATGCTCGGCCCCGCGCAATCGGGAAACGCCTTCAATAAAAATCTGGCGATTGGAACCGAGTTCGATAATCGCGCCCATTTTTTGCAAAAGTTTTATCAAATCGATTATCTCCGGCTCCACCGCCGCGTTGGTAATGGCAGTATCACCCTTGGCGCAAACCGCGGCCAGAACGGCGTTTTCGGTGGCGCTGACAGACGGATAAGGGAAAAGAATGTTGCTTCCGCGAAGCCCCTTTGTTTTCGCGATAATCGTCGTGTCTTTTATTTCCACTTCCGCGCCGAGCTTTTCCAAGGCGGCGATATGGAAATTAACCGGCCGCGGACCGATGCGGTCGCCACCGACCATCGGCACTTCGGCCTCGCCCACCCGGCTAAGCAAAGGGCCTAAAGCGAGCACCGACAAACGATTGCGGCGCGAAAGTTCTTTTACCCGGAAATTTTTTATTTCCGGCGTTCTTATTTTTATTTCATCTCCCTCGAACGAAAATTCGCTCCCGATGCTTCGGCATAACTCCAAAGCGATTTCCGTTTCGCCGCTTCTCGGCGCGTTCGTAAGGATAACTTCTTCGTCAGTCAGCAAACTCGCCACCAGCATCTTACTGGCGGCATTTTTGGCGCCCTTGACCTTTACGGTTCCTTTTAGCGGTTGTCCGCCGGAGATGATGAATTTAGAAAGCATAAGAAAATATTAAGCTTTTATTCCCGATAAGGAAACTTGACAAGGCACCGCTTGGGTGTTTATTATTCAATACGGAGGTGTTGAAGAAATGATAAGAGAAGGCGTAGTAGGGCGGGACTGGGAGCCCTGTCGGCGTGCACGTCGGCGCGCGCGGCAAGCGCGACGACGGTTGGTCCTCATCGGAGGGCTCTCCATTCTTCTTGGGGGAGTTCTCCTCGCTGTCGGCTACTTTCTCTCTCGCTAGAGATGAAGGTAGCCTAAACCCCCTTCTGCTACCGCGGAAGGGGGTTGTTTCACTTTTAAATCAATATTACTCCCAGAATAACCGCTACTTGTATTACCACTCCCAGCCACCATTTATTCATCGGCAAGGTCCAGTGCAGATAAGAATGCAGACGGCCATAATTATTCAATAAAGATATCTTTCGCAATTTCGGAAACCAAAAAAGCCAGGCGGCGATAAAATCCGGCAGAACCGCGCCAACAGCTCCGGCGAACATAAACCAAAACCCGGGCCAAGGCCCAGCAACAAAAGGAAAAATTAAAAATCCGGAAACGAGCGTTAAGTCCGAACCGATCAAAATCCACTCTTTTTTGAGCAAATGGCCTTCGGGTAAGCTCTCTGCTTGACCGCCCAGATACCGAGGCAGACGGCTTTTAATGAAGAATGAACCGCGGTCGAAATGCGGAATCATATCCAAAATATGATGGCTTAGCCAACCGAAAAGAAAGGCGAAGCCGATATTAGTCGCCCGGCTGCCGATGGCGGCGCCGACAATAACGTGAGTAATGTCAAGCATAGGTTGGATAACTAACGACTAACGACTCATTTTACGGCTGGAGAATGTCTTCGGTGCGGTTATTTATAGAAATCACCACCGAACTTATCGATGGGAACTGTTTCAGCGTCTTCGTAATCTGGAATCTGATAGCCGTCACCCGGCAGGAACCGCCCACTCCTTTTTCCAGCTCTTCGCTTAAATCAACGTAAGCGATACCGCTCTCAATTCTAAGAGAATTGATTTTTACGCCTTCGGGAATACTGGTGAAATAACCGGCCTTCTTCTCGCTCTCGCTCGGTCCCATAAAAAGCATTTCCAAGCTCGGCCGCGCCGGCGCTTCGGCGGAAACCGTACGCTTCACGGGGAAAACCGTCTGGCAGTCGGTCTCCGGGTCCAAAGCGCTGTTACCGAAATAAATCTCGGCCTCAATCTTTTTGCCGGAAAAAATTACCGCATTCAAAATTCCCGATTGCCAAACCAGCCAGCCGAGAGCCGCGGCAACGACTATCAAGAACAAAGCTTTTTTATTCATTTCAAAATCCTCCGGTTATTTATTCTTCCTATCTTGAAGCTCTCCTTTTCCCCTTCCCCGCAGTTCCTTTGCTGAAGAAAAAGATGTAGAGGATGTCCAAAATAGCCATCGTGCAGATGATAAGGAGCGCGGCAAACCAGACCCGGCTCCCTTTTCTCGCCGCTATCCAGAGCGCCCATGCTTTCCATGGGATCACCCACAAATAGAGCAAGACAAGCCAGGAAGGATTGTAAACAAAAGACCGCTGAATATTGTCCAACATTTCGTTTATCATAATTTTAATTATAACATAATCAGTTTATAATGTCCGCGCTTTTCCTATATTTTTTAAGCAAACTTCCGGCCTCAACGCTTCCCAACCGCACAACTTTAATATTTCCCCCGCAAAGAGATACGAGCGTCGAAGGCAGTTTGCTTTTTCCTCCGGAAAGAGAAAGGTAAAAATCAACCTTGTCACCGAAATAGCGGCGGGCTTCGCGAATATTTTTTGCCGGCGGCAACCCTTCGGGATTAGCGCTCGGCGCGACAAGCGGACCAACTCGCCATATCAAATCAACCAGATCTTTATTTTTAGGCAGACGAAAAGCCAGCGCGTCTTTGCCTCTATGCAGGTAAGCGAATTTTTTATACGGGCAGGCCAAAATCACGCTTACTCTCCCGGGCCAGACATTTTCAAGAAATCTTTTTTCGCGATTGGATAATTTTACCCCGAATTTATCCAGGTCTTTTAGCGAGCTTACCAAAATGATGGAGGGCTTGCGCGGATTTCGCCGGCGGACGCGGTAAATTCTTTCCACGGTTTCCGGAAACAGAGCCGAACCGACCAGCCCATAAATCGTGTCGGTAGAGATAACCCCTATTCCTCCTTTTTTCAATATATCTTCAATTTCAGCCATCTTAACCGTTGATGTCTCAAGTGGGCGACTCTATTGGCGGCAAAAAAATGCGTTTGCCGCCTAAGAAACGCCTACATCTTTTTTCCTCCCATCGGAGATAAAACCAGATACAGGCCCGACAATCCAACCAACGAATAGACCAATCTTGACAGGAAAGTCATGCTTCCGAAAAGAAGCTGTACCAGATCTGTCTTGAGCAAGCCAACCAATCCCCAGTTAAGCGCGCCAACAATTATCAGTATATAGGCAATTGTTTTTATTATCTTCATTTTCTAAAAATTTTTATTCCGACCTTTATTACAATGATATTATAACAGATTCAATCCGTCATCCCCACTACCGCGGCGAATCGTCCCTCTTTTCTCCCCTTTTTAATTTCGCGGTGATGCGAAAAAAACTTATTTCCGGACGCGGTATCAAACGGACTGGCTTCGATGTTTCTGGCCGGAACGCCGTATCTTATTAATTTCTCTCGATTATAACCAATCATATCTATGGCTATCGCCTCTCCTTTAAATTTTTTTATAAATTTGCCCCAGGCCGGGATATCCGGCTCCCTCGAATCATTCATATGCTCATAAATGTAAGATTCTTTATGGATGGCCGGACCAATGCCGACAAGCAAATTTTCCGGCCGGCCGCCGAACTCGGCGATTTTCCCCATAGCTTTTTCAAGAAGGCCGCTTTGACTGTTTTTAACGCCGAGATGAAGCAGGGCGATTATCTGTTTATCTTTTTCATAAAGAATGATCGGCAGACAATCGGCGATAAGCATAAAAAAGTATATGTTTTTCTCGTTCGTAATCATGGCATCGGCGACGACCGGTTCACCCCGGCTCATTCCCCTTCCCCGGTCTTTTCCTTCCACTTTCCAGACATCTTCGCCGTGCGCGAGGGAAATTGTGACGCAGTCAGACGGAGAAACGCCGATTTTTCTTAAAAAATTGCTCCTGTTTTCAAAGGTATCGGCCGGATTTTCCGCCCATTTCAAGGACATATTCCCTTCTTTTCTCTCCGAAAAGCCATGAACGAGCCCTGTTAAAAATTTCAATTTTTCCAGCTGATACATTTGAAAAAAAATGGGATTGGTCTAAACTTAAGAGGTCGGCTAACCAAAAATAAAAAAGGAATGACCACTCTTATTATAATCGTTTTAGCGATTGTTGTCCTAAGCGTGAGAATCGTAAATCAATACGAAAGGGGCGTGGTGCTCACCCTTGGAAAATACACGAGTACGAGAGATCCGGGATTGACGCTTCTTCTCCCGATACTTCAAACCATGGCTAAAGTAGACACCCGCATCAAAGCTGTCGATGTACCCCAGCAGGAAGCCATCACCAAAGATAATGTTCCGGTCGGAATAAATGCCGTGGTTTATTTCCGCGTCGATAAAGCCGAAGACGCGATACTGAAAGTGCAAAATTATCCTTACGCCGTTACCCAGTACGCCATGTCCGCCCTCCGCGATGTTATCGGCGGAGTCGAGCTCGATGAACTTTTGAGCGCCCGTGACAAAATCGCCGCGGAGATAAAAGTCATCATCGACACCGCTACGGACGAATGGGGTATCGACGTAACCGCGGTTAAAATTCAGGATATCGAAATACCGGCGGATATGAAGCGCGCCATGGCCAAACAAGCCGAGTCCGAACGGGAAAGAAGGGCGATTATCATCAAAGCGCAAGGAGAAATACAGGCGGCGGAAAATATTTCCAAGGCCGCCGGGATTTTGCAATCGATTCCCGGAGGCATCGCCTTGAGGACTCTGCAGACCATCGAGAAACTCCAGCCGGACCCGTCAAAGATGACGATTTTCGCTTTACCAATAGAATTAATGGAGGGCTTTAAGGCGTTGATAAAACGCGATTAGCCAATACGACCAAAGAGCGGCCTCACGGCCGCTCTTTGGTTTAGCGAATTTCCTGGAGAAAGTTTTCCGCTAACTCCCGAATATTGCCCTCCGCGGAATAAAAATCTTTCCACAAGACCACGATATCCGCGCCGTTAAAAACCGCGCTCTGCATCTCCCGCGGACTATCTCCTCCCGCCACGGCCATCATTAAACCGAAACCTCCTTTAAGCTGATTTATCTGATAATAAGGAATGGGCTTGCTTTTGTCTTTTTCTGTTTCGTCCACCCCGCGATGGACGATAACCACGTCCGGGAGGTTTTTCAGTTTTCTCAATATCTCGGATGGGTCGGCGACGTTCATCATATCAATCATCGATTCGAGGCCATAATCCCGGCAGGCGGCGATAAAATACTCGACGGTTTTTATCGGCGCGACACCGAGACAAGTCGCGGCGGACGCGCCCGCCTCGGCGAAAATTTTAACTTCTCTCTCTCCCAAATCGGCGGTTTTGGTATCGGCAACGATATAGGGCGAATTTGACAGAGAACGACTAAGAGAGGCTCGCTGAATAGCGACGACTGATTCGATTCCGTAACGTTTGATAAGAGGAGTCCCCGCCTCAAGAATGATGCGGTCCGAAACCGGAAGAGAAAAAATTATCTTCTCCGCCTCTTCCAATGTGCTGTTTAGGGCAATCTGCAGATATTTCTTTTTCTTGTCCAACTTGGACGCGGCGCGAGAAACGGATCCGGGAACTCTAATTTTTCGCATCAATTCAGAATCCTCACTCGATATTTTTAAAAGAAATTCCAATAATTTGCTCATTTCTCTTAATTTATAATTACTTAACCGTTTTAGCTAAAAATTCTTCGGCGAGCTCCCGGGTTTGCGAAGGGTTGTCGTAGAACGAACGCCAGACAACGGCGATATTGGCATCGTTAAAAAAAGCGCGCATCACCTCCCGAGTGGTTTCTCCTCCAGCTATTGAAATAAACAACGGATAGGTGGCGCGGATGCGATTGATGTCATGATAAGGGATGGCTCGGTTGCGGTCATCGGCCTCGTCGACTCCCCGATGCAAAACCACCGCGGCAGGCATCTTTTTTAATTGCTGGAGAATTTCAAAAGGAAACTGAACATTCATCATATCAAGCATCGAATCCAAACCGCGCGCGGAGCACTCTTTGATAAAACCATCGATGGTCGGGACCGGCGCCAAGCCCAAGCAGGTAGCCGCCGACGCTCCGGCTTGAGCGGCCATTTCCACTTCGCCCGACCCTCTATCCATTGTCTTTAAATCCGCCACCACGTATCCACCCCACCAATCCTTTATTCTTGAAATCCCTCCCGCGCCGTATTTCTTGATAAATGGCGTGCCTGCCTCAACCAGAATATTCTCGGAAACAGGCAGAACCGAAATCATCGTTTTAACCTCTTCGATGTCGCGGTTGAAAGCGATTTGGAGATATTTTTGGCGCGGATTAAGCATTATGATCTATCTCCCTCTAATAAGAGTAGCAATTTCCCCCTGACGTCACGGCTTCGCTCTCCATTGATAACATATCCCTTTCTTTCGAGAATACTCCTTAAAGCGCCTGCTATCTTCATATAATCTCCTTCGACTTCTCCATCGCGAACACCATGAGAATAAGCGGCTAAAATTTCGGATTGTCTTTTTAAATTATTGATAATCTCCATTCCTAAACGAGATTGGAATTTTTCATCTTCTACGTCCATTCGTTTTCCTTTTCTCGGCGTTTTGTCCTTCTCTTCCACCCAAAAACGCAACAATTCACGAAACTCTTCATGACTCAAACCGATGAACCCAATAGGGTATAGAGGGTTCTTAGAAAACATAATCCCATCTTTTATCTCTCTAATTTCATCCAACAGCCCTAGAACGCCCACATTGATTCTTAATTCCAACAGAGGACAATTAGGAATTTCCAAAAAAATCCTTTTTCTCCCTTCGTCGTCTTCAAAAAAAGTTAATGAAGCGCTTTCGCCCAACCATTTGTCTTCCTCAATTAAATGACGGATAAGCTCTTTACGCACGAACTCCTTATCACTTTCCCCTGGATCCCCCGCCCTTTCCTTTTTCGCTTCAAGAGCAATCCCCAGGGCTCTTTTCCACAACTCCTCATTTCCCCTTTCCAAAGCAGCGGCTTCCGGGCCCAAAAATGGCGTCATTTTATGTTTTATTTTTCCAATAGTCGTCCGCCTCTTTCTCCAGAGCCGTAAATGATTGTCTCACCATAAACGAATTATGACATTTTCTCCATTCTCGCGCCAATAAGCCGGATACACTCGGCTTCAATGTCATAATTCCCAATCAATTGCTTTTTCTTTCGTAAACTCGCCGACAGCCGTCCGCTCAAGTTCCGCGAGGTATCCGCCAACGCCGAGCCGCTCGCCGATATCCCGCGCCAATGAGCGAATATAAGTCCCCGGCCCGGTTACAACCCGCAATTCCAAAATAGGCCAGACGTAATTCAAAATATCTATTTTTTTTATCAAAACTTTCCGGGCCGGAATCTCAATGTGTTCTCCTTTCCTTGCCCGCTTATAGGCCTCTTTCCCGGCAATCTTTACGGCGCTGAATATCGGCGGCTTCTGCTCGATTTCGCCCAAAAACCCATCGGCCGCCTCGCGGACTTCTTGAAAAGAAGGAATCTTCTCCACCGGCACGACCGTCTTTTTCCCTTCCTCATCGTCGGTTTCGCTGGTTTCGCCAAACTTGATTTTGGCGACGTATTCTTTTTCTTTCGCCACTACCTCGCTGATTTTTTTGGTGTCCGCGCCAGTGGCGACAACCAGTATGCCGGAAGCCAGAGGGTCGAGCGTTCCGGCGTGGCCGATTTTTTCCGCCCCGATTTTTCGTTTTATCCGGCGAAGCGCTTCGGCCGAAGTGATTCCTTTGGGCTTGTAAATGGCGAAAATCATAATTTCCCTTGCCTGACGGCTTCTCTTATCTTCTCGGCGCGAGAATTGAAAAAGAAAAGATTGTGAAAAGTCAGCAGGCGCAAACCGGTAATTTCCTTAGCCCGAAAAAGATGGCTTAGATAGCTTCGGGAATAACCCCGGCAAGTCACGCAAGCGCATTTTGAGTCAAGCGGTTTTTTGTCCGTAAGAAAAATTTTCTTGGATAAATCGAAGCGGCCGGCGGAAGTGAAGGCGACGCCGTGGCGGGCAAAATGAGTCGGCACGGTGCAGTCAAAAGTATCCACTCCTTCCTTTACTACCCGGAGCATATCTTCCGGATAGCCGATTCCCAAAAGATGACGCGGTTTTTTCTCGGGCAGTTCGGCTAAGGTAATTTTAAGCATTCGGGACATGTCTCTTTTGTCCGCGCCGAATTCGCCGCCGATGCCAAACCCGTCAAAATCAAGCGACCCGATAAAAGAAGCACTTTGTTTCCGCAAATCGGCAAATCCGCCACCCTGAATAATGCCGTAAAGGATCTGTTTTGATTTTTTGCTCTTCAGACAAATTTCCGCCCAGCGATGGGTGCGCGCCAGAGATTTTTTCATATAATCGTAATCGACCGAAGGCGGCGGGCATTCGTCAAAAGCGAAATTTATATCGGCGCCGATATCCGCCTGGATTTTTATCGATTCTTTCGGACCGAGAAAAAGCTCGGCGCCATCGATGAAAGAAGTGAAAAGCACTCCCTCGTCGGAAATCTTGAGCAGGCGCGGCTGGCGGTCTTTTTCTATTCTCACCCCTCCTTTTTTGGTCACCTTGCTCAAGCCGTATTCCCGGCCAAAACCCAAACTGAATACCTGAAATCCGCCCGAGTCGGTCATCGTCGGGCCAGACCAGTTCATAAACTTTGACAAGCCGCCGGCGGCTTTGACGATTTTTTCGCCGGGACGGAGATGCAGATGAAAGGTGTTAGCGATGAGTATCTGCGATTTAGCCGGAGAAATATCCTCGGACACCAAGGTCTTTACCGAGGCCCCGGTTGCCACCGGCACAAAAGCCGGCGTTTCCACCGCGCCATGGTCGGTTTTCAATATTCCCAAACGAGCGCGGCTTTTGGCTGATTTTTTTAAAATTTTAAATTCAAGCATAGCGAAATCCGGCTTTCATAGTAAGACAAAAGCCGGGTTTAGCCAAACTGTGACAGAGCCGAAACAAACCTTATTTTATTTCGTAAGTCAGATTGACGGTAATGGTTATTTTCTGCGAACCGGGCTCAATGGAAACCTTGGCGCTCGGCGCCGCTTCCGCGACTCCGGCCCCCATCCCGTACAAAGGATAAGGATAATTGCTCTCGTTTACCGAAAGCATTTTGCCTAAACGAAAATCCCCTTCTTTGGCAATCTGCCGGGCTTTCTCTCTGGCTTTGGCAATCGCCTCGCTCCGGGCAATATTTTCCAGCGCGGTCGGGTCGTCTATCTCAAAACTAAGCGAGGAAACGGAGTTGGCGCCGTTCGAAACCACGCCGGATAATAAATCGCCCGCCTTGGAAAAATCCCTCGCTTTAACCGAAGTGGTTTGCGAAATTTCGTAACCGATTATTTCCGCCGGCGGACATATTTCTCCGGCCCGGTAATAACAGCTGGTATAGCGGGGTGTCACGTTATACGACTCGGTTTTGATGTCTTTTTTTCCCACTCCGCTATCTTTAAGAAAAGCGACGGCTTTATTAACCTTCTCCGCGTTCTCCTTTTCCAGAGAAGAAATATCTTTGCCCCCTTGGGTAATCACGCTAAAAGTGAATTTGGCGACATCGGGAATGCCGACAACTTCTCCCTCCGCGCTGACCGAGAAACTGTGCGTCGAGGCGACTGACCGCGAATACGCGCCGACATAGCTTACCGCTGAAAAAGCCAGAACAAGCACGGCGACAACAACGGCGCCGAATAAATATCTTTTACAGACAAATTCTTTATCCATGTTAAATTTGATGTTTTTTCGACTTTCAAAGTGTAGCATATCGGGCCGCTAGCGCAGAATGGCGGCATTCAGGAAACTGCCGAAGCGCACGCCGGAGATAAAAAGAAATGCGTAAAAAGGAACGGTATTAAGGAGTGACGCAGTAGATATAACTATTGCTGTTTCTGCCGCAATTAACACCGCAATGCTCGCCAGTTATACTATCATCTAATACTTTATCGTCAGCTTCCAATCTGACGCCAAGGGTGTAGGTGAAACTATTGGCACCGGAACAATAAAAATAACTATATTGCCCCACTGCTTCTGGAAGTTTCTTGCTTACCAAAACTTTTGCTTTATCAGGCCCCAACTCTTCCGCGAGTCCAGCCCAATCGGTTTCCGGGTATTTTCCGTTTTGATTGAAATAGAGCTCAAGGTAGTCCGGAATCAGACGGCTCACATCACTTATCCTCTTAATATCCCGATTGGCTGCCTCCAAGTCAACGATTTTATTTTCCACTAGATTACTTAATCGTCTGTCATCGTTTTTAAGCCACGAAAGCAGAAAAAGTCCCCCAGCAACGGACAAAATAGCCAAAAGCAATATTAATTTTTTCATAACTGATATTATAACATATCGTTCAAGGCGACAAAATCGGAAAAAGTCAGGAAGCGGTCCGGCGAGCAATTCGCCGGAACAAACTTCCCCAATTCAAGGCCGGATTGGAAACGATAAAGCGGTAAATAACCGGACTTAAGAAAAACGAAAGAAGGATGTTGCCGGCCAGATGCATGGCGGTAAAGGGAATTTGCCCCATCAAAGCGGCTATGAACGGCTGATTCCAGAAAAGAGGACCGATGGTTAATCCGGTTGCCGCGTCATAAGCCAAAGTTCCCAGGATACTAAACTTAAGATAATTTAAGGAATTGCTCGGCCGGTTTTTAAAATAGAACGCGGCACCCAAACCGACCAGGCCGTAGGCCACGGCGGTGAAAAGCGTCCACCAGCCAATTTTAGCGACAGCAAGGTCGAAAAGAACGATACTTAAAAATCCGAAAGCGAAACCGCCGATTGGGCCGTATTTCTTGGCAAAAGGCATATTGGTCGCCATCACCGGCTCGAAATTGGCCGGCCGAAAAGGCGGAGGGATGAGCCGGATTAAGAAACAAACGAGCCAGCCGAGAATGAATTTCGGAAAATTATCGATTTTTTTCATAGGATGATTATAAAAGAAAATCCAGCCGGAGGCGAGTTTCTTTTAAAGAAGGAATTGACGAAATGATTTCTTTCTGCTATAAAATAATCAAGCTTCACGCTTTTTGGTCCTTTGATAATCCCGCGAATATCCTCACTGCATTGCCTGGCGCCACGGGGCCGTCGGCAAAGCAGAAGGATTTCGCGCTTCCCTACCGGGAACCTCTCTGGCGCGTTCCGGACGCGACGAGAGGCGATAGCGCCATGATAGGAGGGAGGTGTACAAAAAAATGTCCATCGATCGCCCGCTTTCGCTTTTTGAACATCCGGCCGTTTCTCGTCCGGTCACGGAAGGGGCGCCTCTTCGTCGCGCTCGTTCACCGACCGGCGACGATAAGAACCAGGCCCTCCTCAGCTCCACCAGTGATCTCGGGACCAGCCTCGACACCGTCGCCGTCGGCGCCTACTACACGACCTAAAAGCCCCTACGTGGATCTTCCGGGGCTTTGGCGCCAGCAAGAAGGGGGCGAGCTCTGCTATCTAGCATAGCATCTCGCCCCTCAATAATTCCCTGCAAGGGGTTTTTTTATTTCTGAAAATTATCTCCGGCTTAAATCTTTCCAAATATCCCGCAGGGAAACCAAAAACCAGACAATATTCAACACAAGGAACGGCCAGCTATGGAAATACGCGGCGTTCATAATTAGCAGCCCGCTGCCGGAAAAATTGAGAATATCGTAAGTTAAGGAATTATTCGGAAGTTTATTAAGTTCGTTTAGTCCGAACGCCAGAAGAATAATCAAAGCGCCGGCAATGCCAATGACAGTTATCAATAATTCCATTTTAATTAATAAGCACGCTCACCTCGTTTCCCGGCTTGACCTCGAGAAATCCGCCGGCAGATTTTAGAAATTTTTCCCCTCCTCCAACCAAAGTGATTTTTACCGGGCCTTCTTTCAGGACGGTGATAAGCGGCCGGTGATGGTTGAGAATGGTGATTTCGCCGATTTCGGTTTTCAAATTCAGGGCCTTGGCCTCGCCCTCGAACAAAACTTCTTTTAGCGAATACACCCGGAGTTTCATTTGCCGGAGACAACCTCGTCTATTCCGCCCTTCATATAGAAATTATCCTCGGAGACGTTGTCATACTTGCCTTCGACAATCTCGGAAAAACCGCGGATGGTTTCTTCGCGAGAAACGAATTTTCCGGCCAGACCGGTGAAAGTATCGGCGACGAAAAACGGCTGGGAGAGAAAACGCTGGATTTTCCTCGCCCGGCTGACAATTAATTTATCCTCGTCGGATAATTCTTCGATGCCCAAAATGGCGATGATGTCCTGCAATTCTTTGTATCTCTGCAAAATCCTCTGCACTTCGCGGGCGGTTTCATAGTGCTTCTCGCCGACGATTTTCGCGCTCAAAGCGCTCGAACCGGAAGCCAAGGGGTCGACCGCCGGATAAATACCGATTTCAGTCAGGGCGCGCGACAAAACAATAGTCGAATCAAGATGGCTGAAAGTGGTTGCTGGGGCCGGGTCGGTAATGTCATCGGCCGGCACGTAAATGGCCTGTACCGAGGTAATCGAGCCCTTGTCGGTCGAGGCGATTCTCTCCTGCAGTTTACCCATTTCTTCGGCCAAAGTTGGCTGATAACCCACGGCCGAAGGCAGACGACCGAGCAGAGTGGACACCTCCAGTCCGGCCTGGGAGAAACGGAAAATATTATCGATGAAAAACAGGACTTCTTTCTTTTCTTCGTCGCGGAAATACTCGGCCATAGTGAGCGCGCTTAAAGCCACCCTTAAACGGCTGCCGGGCACTTCGTTCATCTGGCCGAAAACCAGCGCGGTCTTGTCGAGAACGCCGGATTCGCTCATTTCCCGGTAAAGGTCGTTACCCTCGCGGGTGCGCTCACCCACTCCGGCGAACACCGACACGCCGCCGGATTCGGTGGCGACATTACGAATAAGTTCCATTAAAAGAACAGTCTTACCCACGCCGGCGCCGCCGAAAAGTCCGATCTTCCCGCCCCTGATAAAAGGAGCGATAAGGTCGATGACTTTGATGCCTGTTTCGAAAATTTCGGTTTTCACCGATTGATGAACAAGGTCGGGGGCGGAACGGTGAATCGGCCAGTATTTTTTAAATTCTTTGGTCTTCGTCGTAAGCGATTCGCCGATGACGTTAAAGATGTTGCCGAGTACCTCGGAACCGACCGGTACCTTAATCGGTTCGCCGGTATCCAAAACTTCGTCGCCGCGGCGAAGGCCATCGGTGGACCCCAAGCTAATCGCCCTTACCCGGCCGGGTTCCAAATGTTTTATCGTTTCGAAAATAATCGCTTTGCCTTCTTTCTCTACTTTCAAGGCATTGTAAATCGCCGGGGTCTCCGCGGCGGAGAATTCGATGTCGACGACCGGACCGATTATCTGAATGATTTTCCCTTTGTTCATGTTTGTTTTTTGTTTATTTTATCGCGGCGATGGCGGAGGTAATTTCGTTCAGCTCCCGGGTAATCGCTTCCTGACGCGAACGGTTATAGACCAACCGCAGTTCGTCAAGCAATCCGGCGGCATTATCGGACGCGCTCTTCATGGCGAAGCGCCGAGCCGAATGTTCGGCGGCGTTCGCCTCGAGAATCAAATGGAAAACCTGCATTTTGAAAAGAAGAGGAATCAGCTTGCGAAAAGCTTCTTCAATGGAAGGTTCGATAATGTATTCGGCCGGCTCTTTGGTCCGCCGCGAAATAATCGCTTGCCGCAATCCCGAATATCTTCCGGTTTCGGGAATGATGTCCAAAACGGTCTTGCGAATTTTATTGAAATCAAGGGGGAGAAGAGACAAGGACACCGGCATCTGTTTTAGGGCGGAAATAAAATTGGAGGAGACGGAAACGACCTCATCCCACTCTCCGCGGACAAAGCCGGCCATAATGAATTCGGCGAGCTCTTCGGTTTCGGAGAACGAAAGAGCGTCCCCAAATTTGGTGAACTGCTTGACAATATCTCCACCTCTTTTTTTGATATAATCAGCGCCTTTTTCTCCGACAACGATGAATTTCGCCTCTTTCGCCTCGGAAAGGTCGCGAAAGCCGCGGCTTGAAAGATAATCGTCGAAAGCTTTCAGCAAAGCGCCGTTGAACGACCCGGCCAAACCCTTGTCCGAAGTGACCACCAGAAAGGCAGTCTGGACAACCGGCCTCTTCACAAGGAGGGGCTCATCGATTTTCTTTTTTTGGGATTCGATGAAATTTATAAGGTTAGCAAGAATCTCCAAGGCCTCGAAAGAATAAGGCCGTGAAGAAAGCGCCGCTTCCTGCGCCTTTCTCATTTTGGTGGCGGCGACGAGCTCCATCGCCGAAGTAATCTGCTTGATACTTCCGATACCCTCCAATCTTTTTTTTATGCCCTGAAGCGACTGCATGTTATTGTTCTGATTTCGCGGAAAAGATTGTCAGCGCCTCTTTCATTTTTTTCTCCGTCGCTTCGCTTATCTCTTTCTCGTTCTTAATCGAATCGAGAATGTCGCGGCGATGGAACGATTCGAAATATTCGCGCAATTCTTTTTCCTTGGCGACAAGTTTTTCTTTCGGCACGTCGTCCAAATAACCGTTGCCGGCCGCGTAAAGCACGACGACCTGATGCTCAATGGAAGCCGGAGCCAAATCTTCCTGTTTCAATATCTCGGTAAGCATCTCCCCTCTCTTTATTCTCGCCCGGGTCGCCTCGTCGATATCCGAAGCGAACTGGACGAAAGCCCGAAGCTCCCGGAATTGAGCGAGTTCCAAACGAAGCTTGCCAGCCAGTTTTTTCATCGCCTTGGTCTGGGCCGAAGAGCCGACACGGGATACGGAGAGTCCCACATTCACCGCCGGTCTGACGCCCTGATAAAACAAATCGCTTTCCAGATAAATCTGGCCGTCAGTGATGGAAATGACATTGGTGGGAATGTACGCAGAAATGTCACCGAGCTGGGTTTCGATAATGGGCAAAGCGGTGAGCGATCCGCCGCCGCGCTCCTCGCTTAACTTCGCCGCCCTTTCCAGCAAACGGGAATGCAGGTAGAAAACATCTCCCGGATAGGCCTCCCGGCCGGGCGGCCGGCGCAGAAGAAGGGAAATCTGCCGGTAAGCCCAGGCATGTTTGGATAAATCATCATAAATAATGAGGGCGTCTTTGCCTTTGTCCATAAAATATTCGCCGATGGCGCAACCGGCAAAAGGCGCGAGATACCAAAAAGCCGCCGGAGACGACGCCGGCGCCGAGACAACTATCGTGTAATCCATAGCTCCTTTCTCTTTCAGTATTGAAATAAGTTTGGCGATTTTGGATTCTCTCTGACCGACAGCAACATAAATGCAGACCGGCCTTTTATCCGGAGCTTCGTTTTTTTGATTCAAAATGGTATCGAGCGCCACCGCGGTCTTGCCGGTCTGGCGGTCGCCGATAATGAGCTCCCGCTGACCGCGACCGATGGGAATGAGCGCGTCGATGGCCTTGACGCCGGTGTGAAGCGGAACGCGCACCGGTTCGCGTTCAATCACCGATGGAGCTTTTTTCTCCAGAGGATAACGGCTGGCCGGTTTTTTCCCGCCGAATATCTTTCCGCGGCCGTCGATGGGTTCGCCCAAAGGGTTAATCACCCTTCCTAATAATTCTTCGCCCACTTCCAGAGAAAGAACTTGTCCGGTCAGCTTGACGCCGGCACCGGCTTTTACGCCCACCTCTTCTCCCAAAATCAGGGCGCCGATTATCTCTTCTTCGAGGTTTAAGGCCAAAGCCGGCCTGATTCCATCATCCGTTTCAATAGCCAAAATTTCCTGGCTCATCGCTTCTTTTAATCCGGAGATGCGCACGACGCCGTCGCCGACTTCCAGCACTTTACCAACCGCTTCCCAGTCGGTCTTCGCCTCGGCTCCTTCTATCGCTTTTTTTAATTTTTCGATTATTTCATAACTCATCTCTTTGTTCGATTAAGCCCGGAGAATATTTGTTTTAGTTTTTTTTGCAGGGAAGCGTCGAATTGCCGTTCCTCATCCCTGACCAACCGCACGCCGGCCAGCAGATCCGGATTGATTTTCTCCTCAAAATCATAAAGTCCTCCGCGAAATTTATCCAGAATCGCCTCCTTCTGTTTTTCGTTAAGCGGCCTCGCGCTTTCGATGACGAGAGACGACCGGCCCGTTTTTTTCCGCAGGGCGGTTTCGCAGGCCCTGACAATCTCGTCTTTTTTCGACCAATCGCCGTTCTTCTTTATCAAGGAAATGAAATTCGAGACAACCGCGTCTATTCCCTTTTCGCCCTTATCCCAGACGGCCTCGACAAAAGCTTTTCCGTAAAAAGTCGGGCGCATCAAGCCGTTTTCTTGATTTCGGAGGCCGCCCTTTCAATCAACGCGTCATCTATCTTCTCCGGGGAAAGAAGGATAGTTTTGGCCAAAATCAACTTCACCACGTCGGCAACTTTCCCTTCGGCTTCGAGAAAAGCCCTCTCTTTTTCCTCCTCGATTCTTTCCCGGCCGCGTTCGTATATCTCTTCTTCTTTTTCCCCCGCCTGGCGCAAAATAGTTTTTTCTTCTTCCCTTGCCTTGTCCTCTCCCGCTTTGATGATTGCCAAGGCCTCACCCTCCGCCTGCTTCACCCTTTTTACGCGGAGCATGTCGATTTCCCCGAGCCGTTTGTCCGCCTCTTCCGCTTTCGCCAATCCTTCCTCTATTCTTTTTCTCCTTTCTTCCATAAAACGGAGCAAGGGGCGATAAACCGCGGTTCTCAACACCAAAAAAAGTATGGAAAAATTAACCGCCTGACTAAGAAGCAATTTCCAATCAAGGCCGAAATTTTTAACCAAATCTTCCATTTGATGACGTGAATGTTCCGGCGAAAAATTTACCGACTAAACAAACTTGATGATCAGAGCGATAACCAGGGAGTAGATACCGAGCGCCTCGGCGAAAGCAATCGCCAAAATCATGGCGGTCTGCAAACGGGGAGCCGCTTCCGGATTGCGGCCGATCGCCTCGTTCGCGCTCGAACCGATCTTGGAAATCGCCATGGCCGGGACTATAGTACCGAGAACGATGGTCGCTCCGACCACGATCATTCTTACCGATTCTTGTTCCATATTTCTAAATCTTTTCTTACGACCTTTTCATTAATGATATTAATGGCTTTCCGCGACTGACCCGGCGATGAACACCATGGTCAGCATGGAAAAAATAAACGCCTGAATCAAACCCACAAAAATTTCCAGGAACAGGAAAGGGATGGGGGCGAGAAACGGAGAGAGGACACCTATGATAATGAGCAGGACCTCTCCGGCAAAAATGTTCCCGAACAAACGAAAAGAAAACGAGATCATTTTAGCAAATTCGGAGAAAAACTCCAAGATGCCGACAAAAAAGTTTATCGGGTTGCTGAAATTGAAATATTTGCCGAGGTATCGGAAAAGACCGAGCTCTTTCGCTCCGACAACATTTACGGCGATAACCGAAAAAACGGCGAGGGCCAAGGTAAAGTTCAAATCGCTCGCCGGAGAACGGAACATCGGCACAAAAACCTGATGACTGCCGCTTCCTTCGAAAAAACCAAGAGCCCCGAGAACCGGAAAAATCCCCAGCCAATTGGAAACAAGGACGAAAAGAAAAATCGAGGAAACAAGAGGGAAATACTTCTCCGCCAAGCGCCGGCTGCCCAAGACCGGTTCCATCAAACCGAGAAATCCCTCGACGAATGATTCGAATAAATTCTGGAGCTTCCCCGGCACGGATTTAATCGCCCGGGAAACGGTTAATCCCGATACAATCAAGAGGGCGACGGTTACCCAGCTTAAAAGAAGGGTGTTGGTGACGGAGAAAGAACCAATGTGAAAAATCGGCTCGGCTTTCAGTAAAATTGATATTCCTCCTTCGGACATAGATAAAGAAAAGGCGCTCTTGCCTTTTCTTTATTTTTTTACCTTAAATTGCCCGATTTTACAAATCAGGTCTGTGGAAACCGGTCGTTGGCTACTCGTAACGCAAGGCCTCGGCCGGCTCGAGCCGCGCCGCCTGCTTAGACGGGAGAACGCCGACGACGGAAGTTTTTCTCATAGCGCTTTTCCGACAAGCCCGATAAGCTCCAGAGGGCGGGCATTTAAATAATTACCGTCAATGTCGGTTAGATTTTCTTTCAACGTCGCCGGCAGAAGGGAAAGAAGGTTCTTCCTTGCGAAAGATGGCGACAACAAAAAAACCCGGTTGAATTTCATTTTTGGCAAAGAACCGATAATTTTTCTGAATTCCGCGTCAAATTCCTTGTCGATTTTCCGCTTAGGCTTTTCGAGAGAAGCTCCGAAACCGTAGGTCTGATGTCCTCCTCCCCTCTTGTAGAAGGCCTCTTTGTCCGAAAACTTGGGGGTTTTGACGGCGAACGAACCGGCCTCCCGGAGTTCTCCTTCGGAAGCCGTATATAATTTTGCCTCATGCAAGCTCGCGGCAATGATTAAAACATTTTCTTTTCTGAATTGAGGAAAGTCGGTTGGGATTTTCATCTAATTAAGAATTCTATCACGAATTAAGGTTGTCGCGAATGGACCAGCCGGCCGATGACGAAAGAAACGAGGAAAAAAACCGTGGCGATAAGCACGATAGTGGCTCCGGTCGGCCAATCAAGAAAATAAGAAATAACGAGGCCGGATAAGACGGCCAATTCGGCCAGGATGACGGAGAATTTTTCCAGTGAGGCAAAAGAAAAAGCAAACTGTTTGGCGCTGGAAACGGGAATAATCAAAAGAGCGCTCACTAAAAAAATTCCGAGGAGTTTTATTCCGACAACGACCGCCGCGGCAAGAACGAGATAAAAAATGAACTGGTAGGCCGCGGTGTTAACTCCGGAAGCGTAAGACATTTCATAATCCAAAGAAAGCAGGGCCAATCTGCGCCGGGTTAGAAAGGCGAGAAAAAAAACAATGAGGGAAACGGACGCGATAATCCAAAGTTCTTCGCCGCGGATGGAAAGAATATTCCCAAAGAGAAAACTGTTCAAGTCCCGTTGAAAACTGACATTCAAATTCATGAAGAGCACGCCGACGGCGATGCCCGCGGAAAAAATTATTCCGATGGCGGCATCGGCGGAAAGACGACCGCTTTTCTCAAGCAGATAGATGATTCCCGCGAGCAACAAAGCGAATATCAGGGCGGTAATAAAAGGGTTAATGCCCAAAATCAATCCGGCGGCGATGCCGGCCAGAGAAGCGTGGGAAATGCCGTCGCTGAAGAAGGACATTTTTTTCAAAACGGCGAAAATCCCAAGATAAGAGAGCATCAATCCCAAGGCCATCCCGGCGACGAGAGCCCGCAACATGAAAAAATTAGAAAATATCTCCGAAAAATCCGTCATTGGTGCTTATGTTCTTTAAGATTAAAACCCCTTCTATAAAGCTCGGTGATGTGCTTCTCCGTCAAAACTTCCTCGGGTTTTCCGCGACAGATCAGATTGCGGTTAAGGCATAATATCTCGTCGGCCAAATCGCGGACCACGCCGATTTCATGGGAAACGATAAAAACAGTCATTTTATAGGCATCACGCATATAGGAAACCAGGGAATAAAAATCCTTTATCCCTCCGACATCAACGCCGCTCGTCGGCTCGTCAAGAAGGAGGATCGACGGATGGTTAAGCAAGGATTTGGCGATAAGAATTCTTTGCAACTGTCCGCCGGAAAGAGCGCCGATCAGCCGCCGACGATAATCAAGCATTCCGACTTCCCGAAGCGCCTCCTCCAAGCGCGCCACCCCGTTTTCTCCGATGACGGAAAACAAAAGAAATTCTTCCACGGTAATCGGAAAAGTCCGGTCGAGATTGAAGTGCTGGGGAACGTAGCCGACCCGCCGGATGTTTTTCCGGTTGGGTTCGCCGAAAATTTTTATTTCTCCGCTGAAAGGCACCAAGCCGAGAATGGCTCTTATCAAGGTGGTTTTGCCCGAACCGTTCGGCCCGATGACCGCGATGATTTTCTCCGGCTCCGCATCAAAATTCACTTTTTCCAACACCAACTGATTGCCCAAACGCACCGTCAGATTTTTAACCTCGATTGCTTTCATTTCATCGAAGCGCATTAAATATAATTTCGGCGTTGTAAAACAAAAGCTCGCCATAAGACATCCGACCTTCGACGCCGCCCAGCGGGTCAAGGACATACAATCCCAATCCGGTTTCTTCGGCTAAAGAGGAAAGAGCAGAAGAAGAAAGCTGCGGTTCGGAAAAAACGGCTTTCACTTTTTTTTGCCTTGCTGACCGGACCAATTCCGCCAATGATTTCGGCGTCGGTTCCTGACCGGGGTGCGGCTCGAAAACGCCAACCACTTCCAGGCCATAACGGTCGGCGAAATATTTCCAGGCATTGTGCAAAACTATCAGATTCTTATTGCTTAACTGCCCCATAAGTCCGGCAATGTTCCGGTCGGTTTCCTCGATATCTTTTTTAAACCGGTTCAGGTTGTCCCAAAAATACGCTTGGTCTTCCGGATAAATTCCGACCAGCTCTTCATAAACATTATCGGCAATAATCTCACCATTCTTGGGGTCAAGCCAGTAATGAAAGTCCGTCGCCGAAGCATTTTCGCTGACTTTTTTCAAAACGACACCGCGATCGACGGTAACGACTTTTTCCCGGCTGGCCAATTGAGACAAAGAATCGGCCCAGTCATCGATTCCGCCGATTTTGAAAACCAGCCGGCTGCCGGAAATCTCCTTGATTTTGGAAGGAACCGGGTCGAAGGTGTGCGGCGACGCGAGCGGCGGAAGAATCAAAATAGTTTCAATCCGGTCGCCCGCGACGCGTCGAACAATATCGTACAGGGGGAAAATTGTCGCGGCGATTTTGCGTTCCTTCTCGGAGTCGGCTGTTTGGCGGAATCCGGCAAGATAAACCGCGCCGAGAACCGCGACGGCAACCAGCAGAAAAATTGCGGAAAGAACGAAAATCCGTTTTATCATAATTATTGGCTGTTCAAAATCTCGCCGATTTCCTTCTCTCCCTCCCGCAATCCCTGTTTTTGTTCGTGATCCGCCTTTAGCAGCAGCGCCTGAAATTCGCCGACATGCGTTTTTTCCTCTTTGGCGATATCGAGAAGCACTTTCTTCATCTCTTTGTTATCGGTCGTTTGCGCCATCTGCTCATACAAACTGACGGCATCAAGCTCGGCGACTATGGCCAACCGAAGGATTTCTTTATCGATTTCTTCTTTCTTTAATTTGCTCAATTCGAGCGGAGAAAAAGACAACATATATTTATTTTAACATTTTATTCGACAAATTGATAATCCGTGGCGAAGAACTCATCTTTTTCTGCGCGGCGCCGCGATTTTGACCGCCGGACTTGCCGTCCGCTCTGATTACCCGATAAAAAGGCGCGACTGGGTCTATATTTTTGGATTTTAGTTTCCGATTCGCGGCCTTCACTTTCGGCGCTTTAGCGAAGCGGCAGAATCTAAAGCTCGATGCCGTGCGATAGGCCGGCTTGCCGTTCCTCTTTCCTACTCTGGCGTAATTCTTCACTTTTGATTTATTCTAACATTTCTGCGTTTATTTGCGGATATCAAAAACAGCGCCGACGGCGCTGTTTTTGAAACGAATAACTTTTTATTTATCCTTTTAGGGCGCTGTCAATAATTTTTTTCACTTCCTCAATCGGCATGGCTCCGCCGATAGTGGAAACCGGCTTGCCATTAACGATGACTATACTGTAAGGCACGCCCTGACATCCGGCTTTAGTTCCGTCAGCCGTCTGCTGGGAAATTTTTTCAAGATACTTTCCGCTTGCCAGGCATTTTTCGAATGCGGCTTTGTTCAAGCCGACGCTGACTGCCACCTCGGCAAAAGTCGCGTCCGTGGCTCCACTATTCGCCGTCAGCTCGATGAACTTGTCCGCATACTGCCAGAATTTTTCATTGCCTCCCAATTCCGCGGCGCATTCAGAGGCCTCGGCCGCTTTCTTGGCATAAGGATGAAGGGATTCCAGCGGGAAATGGCGATAAACCCAAGCCACCTCGCCGTTATAATCAGCCACCACCTGTTTCATCGTCTCGCCGAAACGGCGGCAGTAAGGACATTCGAAGTCGGAAAACTCGACGACTTTCACTTTGGCCTTATTGTCGCCGAAGCTATGGTCAGCATTTGAAACCGGCGCCACTTTGTCAAAATCTCCGGTCGGCGCGGCTGCGTCGTTTCCGGCAGAATCAGGCAGAACCTGACCGATTTGTTTCTGGCCGTTTCCCATCCCGGAAAAAACCAGCGCTCCGGCAACCAGCGCTCCGGCAAGCAGAATTGCGCCCGGCATCAAAAACTCACTCCAAGAATTTTTATTTTCGTTCATTAAATGATAATAAGTTGAAGGGCCGCAACCGTCAAGTGGAGGAAAAACGACGGAGCGCCCATCTTACCGCGTAAAAAGAAACCACGCCTGCAACAATGCCCGCGAGAATGTCCGACAGCCAATGCGCGCCGCCGGCGACTCGGCCGATTCCCATTAAAACCGTGAAAAACAGAAATATCAAGCCGGCCTTTTTATTTTCGTAAAATATAGCGAGCCCCAAAGGAATGAAAAAGGACATATGCCCGGAAGGAAAACTGTTGCTCACGCTATGATTAAAAAGCGGTTGAAGATTAAGGGCCACGGAAGGACGCGGCGAGACAATAAAAAATTGCATAAGCGCCGCGATAATGCCCCGGGAGATTATCGCCGGAATAACGGCGGAGGAGAAAAACCACAGTCGCTTTTTGAATCCTTTCCGGGAAAAAAGATAAAAAATAAAAACAGCTCCAAGGAGATAAGCGGACCACTCGCCGACGAAGATAAAAATCCCGTCAAGCCAGCCATGATGGCCGGTTAATCCGAAAAAAAATCGAAAAATAGGAAGGTCGAAACCGAACATTATTTTTTAACAAAAGGCAGAAGGGCCAGGAAACGCGCGCGCTTCACCGCCTCGGCTAAACGACGCTGATGCTTGCTGCACGTACCGGTATGCTTAGGGTCGATGATTTTCCCTTGTCCGGAAACGAACCGCCGTAAAAGATCCGCGTCTTTGTAATCTATCTCCATCAGATTTTGGGAGCAGAAAAAGCATTGTTTTTGAATCATGATATTTGGGTTAGCGTTATCTTATCCGGTATTTTAGAAAGGCAGGTCCTCTGGTTTAATTCCTTCTTCGTCGATATCAATGACCGGCATTTCCTCCGGAGTAACAGAATCTTTAGGGACGCCTGTCTCTTTTTCCGAAGCTTCCCGCGAAGAAGCGCCGTAACCGGCCGGACCCGGACGAGGACCAAGTTGCATCCGTTCGCCGATGATCTCGGTGGTTCTCCTCGTCACGCCGTCTTTTCCCTGCCAAGACCTGGTCTGCAAACGGCCCTCGACAAAGATCAAGCTCCCTTTAGTTAAAAACTGGCTGACGATATCGGCCTGCTTACCCCACAAAACCACATTGTGGAATTCCGTGGCCTCTTTCCGATTACCGGCCTTGTCCGTCCAATTCCGGTTGGTGGCCACGCCCACGGTGAGTACCCGGTCTCCGGACGGAGTGGTCCTTATCTCCGGATCAGCGGTCAGGCGCCCAATGATAAATGCTTTATTTAAATTCATTGTTAAGAAAGTATCTCTTCAAGTTTTTTATCCAGTTCGGCGTCATCTACTTCTCCGGAATCGGATGCGGGTCCCGCCTTTTCCGCTGACAAAATCTCTTCGAGAGGAGGGGCCTCGGTTTCGGCAATCTGACCCGTTCCTTCGCCAAAGCTGCGCCGCACATTTTTCGCGATTGGCGGGGTAATGACAAGAAAACGGAGCACTTCCTTGACGAAGAACATTTTTTTTCCCAGCTCATCGATATCTTCGGGAAAGGCGGAAAAAACAACGC
Source organism: uncultured Candidatus Saccharibacteria bacterium (assembly GCA_964348915.1). GTDB lineage: Bacteria > Patescibacteriota > Minisyncoccia > UBA6257 > Colwellbacteraceae > CAYGEM01. The sequence goes on from CAYGEM010000003.1 coordinate 33,462, forward strand.
AACCGAAACGGGCAGAACTTTCCTTAGCGATGGGATAAGCCAATTTAATTTCATTTATCCGTCCTTCGCTGACGATTTCCATTCCGGATTTTTTCAGCAAATCCGCCACCGTTTCAGACGACCCTTCTCCTTTAAGGAGAAAGGAGATTTCGTATTGTTTTTTCGTTTCGGACGCCATTTTCGAATTTATTAAACTTAATTCAGATTACGCCATTATTTACTTCTCTGTCAATTCGGCCTCTTCGTCCTTACCGATTTCTTCCTCGTCTTCCGGCGCGGCGAATTCCCGGCGGAAGCTGGTTCCGATCGGCAAAAGCCGACCGATAATCACGTTTTCCTTGAGACCACGGAGCATATCCATCCGGCCCTCCGACGCCGAAGCAACCAGCACCCGGGCGGTTTCCTGGAAAGAGGCCGGCGCCAAAAATCCCTCGGCGGTAAGCGACGCCTTAGTGATGCCTAGAAGCAATTCTTCCGCCCGCGCCGGTTCTTTACCGGCCTTTTTAAGGCCGCGATTCACCTCGAAGAATTTGGATTTGTCGATAATCCTGCCGATAGCCAAATTGCTGTCGCCGGAGGAAGTCACTCTCACCCGGCCGAACATCTGCCTGGCGATAATCTCGATGTGCTTATTGTTAATCCGCGCTCCTTCGGTCACGTAAATTCTCTGCACTTCAAAGGCAATGTAGCGGAAAACCGCCTCTTTCCCTCTCAACTTGAAGAGTTCATAAAGATCAATGCTACCCTCGGTCAGAATATCCCCTTTACTTACGACTTTTCCCAAATCGGCCAGAATAGGAGTCGACCGGGGAACGGTGTATTCGATAACTTTGCCTTTCTTTCCTTTCTTGGAAACATTAACCGAGATGGTCCGGGCATTGCCTTTATCTTCGATTCCTCCGATGACGCCGTCAACCCCGCAGAGAACCGCCCGGCCCTTTGGCGAACGCGCCTCAAAAATTTCTTCGATTCTGGGCAATCCGTACGTGATATCCGAGGCCTTGGCGACGCCGCCGGAGTGAGTCGTGCGCAGAGTAAGCTGGGTACCGGGCTCGCCAATGGACTGGGCGGCAATGATTCCGACCGCTTCGCCTTCTTTAATTTCTTCGTTTCGGCCCAGATCCAAACCGTAACAAACCGAGCAAACGCCATAAAGGGTCTTGCAGGCCAGGGGCGAACGCACCTTGATTGAATGAAGCTTGGAATTCTCTATCAACTTGGCCTTTTCATGGGTGATTATTTCTCCGGCTCGAACAAGAATCTTGCTTCCTTCTTTCGCGTCCTCAAGACTGGTGCGGGAAAAAATCCTGTCGCTCCATTTATGTCCGTATTCGAGACCCTCTTCTTTAAAAATCTCGATGCCTTCTTTGGTACGACAATCTTTCTCGCGAATAATCAAATCTTGCGCCACGTCAATCAACCGTCGCGTGAGATAGCCGGCTTCGGCGGTTTTAAGAGCCGTATCCACCAATCCCTTCCTGTTTCCGTGAACGGAAATGAAATATTCCAGAGGAGAAAGACCTTCTTTGTAAGAAGAAATAACCGGCATATCGATGATCTCCCCTTTCGGGCTTCTCACCAGACCCCTCATTCCCATCATTTGGTTAGCTTGCTCCCAGCTCCCCCGCGCGCCGGAATTGACGATTTTATAAACCGGATTTTCAGAAGTGAGCTCTTTCTTAACCATTTCCTCGACTTCCTCTTTGACGTGATTCCATATCTCCACGGACCGACTTTTCTTTTCCCCCACGGTCAACAGCCCGTCTTCATATTGACCCTCGATAACGTCCAGTTTTACCCGCGCTTCTTTTACAATGCCGGCCTTCTCTTTCGGGACGACCAGATTTTGAATACCCCAAGTAATACCCGACTGTGTCGCGTACTCAAAGCCGAGCTTCTGCACCCTATCGGTAATCAGCTTGGCTTCTTCGAAGCCGTAACGGCTGATGAGCTCGGCTAAAAGGCGGGTAAGGACTTTCTTGGAGACCATCTCGTTCACGAAATCGAATCCGGCCGGCAGGACCTCGTTAAAAATTAACCTCCCGCAAGTCGTTTCCAGTTCTTTGGCTATTTTCACGACGGCTCCCAGATCAACCTCACCGAAATCCAGGGCCAGCAAGGCCTCTTCTTTGTCGCTAAAAATTTTTCCCGTTCCTTTGGCGTCGGGCTCGGCTTCGGTCAGGAAATAAATTCCCAAAACAATATCGTTCCAGGGCCCCATGATCGGATCGCCGGAAGCCGGTTTCAAAAGATTCTTTCCGGAAAGCATCAAAGTCGCACTCTCCTCTTGAGCCTCTTCGGTAAGAGGCAGATGCACGGCCATCTGGTCGCCGTCGAAATCAGCGTTAAAACCACTGCAGACCAGCGGCGGTATCTGAATGCATAAGTCCTCGATGAGCACCGGCCGGAAGGCCTGAATGCCTAGACGATGCAGAGTCGGCGCGCGGTTCAAAAGCACTTTCTTGTTTTTAATTACTTCTTCCAGTATTTCCCAAACCTCGGCCGACGCCGCCTCAATCAAGCGGTTGGCATTTTTGATATTGTGCGCCATACCTCTTTCCAAAATCTTGCTGATGACAAAAGGCCGGAAAAGTTCGAGGGCCATTTTCTTCGGCAAACCGCATTCGTCATACTTAAGATTCGGGCCGACCACGATAACAGAACGGCCGGAGTAATCCACTCGTTTGCCGAGAAGATTCTGACGGAAACGACCCCGTTTACCCTTCAGCATATCGGCGAGAGAACGCAAGGGCCGGCGGCGGGAGGACATCTGGGTGCGGCCGGTCCGGGCAGTATTGTCGATCAAGGCGTCAACCGCTTCCTGCAACATGCGCTTCTCATTGGTAACGATGATTTCCGGCGCGTTAAGCTCAAGGAGTTTCTTTAAGCGGTTATTGCGGTTGATGACGCGGCGATAAAGATCGTTCAAATCCGAGGTGGCGTAACGGCCGCCATCCAAAGCGACCATCGGCCGCAGGTCCGGCGGTAAAACCGGCAAAGCGGTAAAAACCATCCATTCCGGCCGGATTTTGTTTTTCCGCATTCCGGCGAAGAAACGCAATCTCCGCGCCAATTTCTGCCGCCGGGTGAAATCGTCGGTTTTATCCAGTTCTTTTTCAAGGATTCTAATCTCCTTTTCCAAATCCATTTGTTCCAAAACGCGGCGGATGCCTTCGGCTCCGCTCATCGCTTTGAATACACCGCCGAATTTGCGGGACAAATTGTAAAAATCCATTTCGCTTATCACCCCTCTCGGCCGGAGAGACTTCAGGGACTGGCGAGCGGATTCGGCGGCCTCCTTTAATTCCTCTGTCCGTCCTTTTTCCTCTTTTTTGCGCAGTTTGAATTCTTTTTCAAGTTCTTCCAGCGCTTTCTGCTTTTCTCCCTCGTTAACCTCGGTCACGATGTAAGCCGCGTAATAAACCACCTTCTCAAGACGAGCCAGAGGCGTATCCAGGGCGAGACCGATTCGCGAAGGAGCGCTCCGCAAAAACCATATGTGAGCTATCGGCGCGGCGAGCTTGATGTGCCCCATCCTTTCCCGGCGCACCGAGGACCGAGTAACTTCCACTCCGCACTTATCGCATATAATTCCCTTATATCTGATTTTCTTATATTTTCCGCAATAGCATTCGTAATCTTTGGTTGGCCCGAAAATGCGTTCGGAGAACAAGCCGTCTTTCTCCGGCCGCTGGGTGCGATAATTTATCGTTTCCGGCTTCACGACTTCACCGTAAGACCACTTAAGTATTTCTTCCGGGGAAGCGATTTTTAGTTTTAACGCTTTAAAATCCATTTTTGTCGTCTTCAATTATTTCTATATTGATGCCCAAGGCCTTTAATTCGTTCATCATTACGTTAAAAGTAGCCGGAATGTTCGGTTTCTTAATTTTTTCTCCCCGAACGATGGCTTCATAGGAAGAGGCCCGACCGACGACGTCGTCGGATTTAATGGTCAGCATCTCTTGCAAGGCGTGCGTCGCGCCGTAGCCCTCCAAAGCCCAGACCTCCATCTCGCCGAACCGCTGGCCGCCAAACTGCGCCCTTCCTCCCAAGGGCTGTTGAGTAATAAGAGAGTAAGGACCGATGGAGCGCATATGTACCTTGTCCGCCACCAGATGGTTCAGTTTCATCATATAAACGACGCCGATGGTAACCGGATTAGCGAACGGCTTTCCGGTGCGGCCATCATAAGCCGTCACCTGACCGCTCTCCGGCAATCCGGCGGCTTTCAGTTCCACGACGATTTCCTTCTCGGTTGCTCCGGACAATGACGGCGTAGTGGCGATATAGCCCGCTTTTTCCGCTGCCCAACCCAAGTGCGTTTCCAAAATCTGTCCCAAGTTCATCCGGGAAGCCACTCCCAAAGGATTAAGAATTATATCAACCGGCGTGCCATCCTCAAGATAAGGCATATCTTCCACCGGCCGAATTTGGGAAATGACGCCCTTGTTGCCGTGCCGACCGGCCATTTTATCCCCGGCCTGAATATTGCGGAGCGAAGCGACCTGCACCTGAATCCGCTTGATTACTCCCGGCTCAAGTTTGTCACCCTTCTCCCTTTCAAAAATTTTTACGCCCACCACCCGGCCTCCTTTGCCATGCGGAACTTCCAGGGAGGCATTTTTCACGTCCCGCGCCTTCTCGCCGAAAATTGCCCGGAGTAATCTCTCTTCCGAAGTAAGCTCAATCTCCCCTTTCGGCGAAATCTTGCCCACCAAAATATCTCCGGCGGAAACTTCGGCGCCGATGCGGATTATTCCTTCTTCGTCAAGATTTTTCAGCTTTTCCTCGGAAACATTGGGAATGTCCGGCGTGGTGATTTCCGGACCGAGCTTGGTATCGCGGACATCGGCGATAAAATCCTCAACATGAACCGAAGTAAAACGGTCTTCCTCGACAACCCGTTCGGAGATAACGACGGCATCTTCAAAGTTCGCTCCCTCCCAAGGAATAAAAGCCACCAGCAGATTCTGTCCCAAAGCCAACCGGCCGTTTTTTATCGCCGGACCTTCGGCGACAACTTCCCCCTTCTTGACTTTGTCTCCGGCCCTGACCACGGAGCGGTGCGAAAAAGCCATGCCCTGATTGGTCATGCGGAATTTGTCCAGTTTGTAGGCCTTCTTTCCGTTTTTTCCGGAGATAACCACTTCCGCGGCATCGGCGGAAATAACCTCGCCGTCGGTTTCGGCCAGAATCAGATGGCCGGAATTTTCCGCGGCTTTGACCTCCACTCCGGTACCGACAAGGGGAACCTCGGGTTTTAACGAAGGCACGGCTTGCTTCTGCATGTTAGCGCCCATGAGCGCTCTTTTGGCGTCATCATTTTCCAGAAAAGGAATAAGCGAAGCGGCGATACTCAACATCTGTTCCGGAGAGACATCCATCAAGTCCGCTTCTTCCCGATGCAAGTTTATCGGCTTGGTTTGATAGCGCGCTTCGACGATCCGGCTCACCAGCCGGTTATTCTCGTCAAGTTTTTCTCCGGCATGAACGATTCTATACCCCTCCTCTTCCAGCGCGTTCAACCAGACAACTTGATCGGTGATATAGCCCTTCGCCAATTTGACGTAGGGCGTCTCTAAAAATCCGTACTGATTCAAATGGGCGTAAGTCGACAAATAATTGATAAGTCCGATATTCTGGCCTTCCGGGGTCTCAATGGGGCAAAGCCGGCCGTAATGAGAAGGGTGTACGTCGCGAACTTCGAAACCGGCCCGCTCTTTGGTCAACCCGCCCGGACCGAGCGCGGAAATTCTCCGCTTATGCTCAAGCTCGGCCAAAGGATTAACCTGGTCCATGAACTGTGAAAGGGAGGAAGTAGCGAAGAAATCGCGGACGATGCCGACCAAGGGCCGGGTATTCACCAGCTGAACCGGCGTCATGGTGATTTTTTCCACGGTAGACATCCGATCTTGGATAATCCTCCTCATCCGATTAAAACCCAACCGCATCCGTCCTTCGAGAAGCTCTCCCACCGCTCTGATGCGGCGATTGCCCAGATGGTCGATGTCGTCTCCTTCAGCTCTTGAATCGTTATTCAAACGAATGATCTCCCGAATTATTTCCACCAAATCATCGGCCCCAATAAGAGGAGAATCGGACCGGAGGGAACGCAGGCGCTGATTCAATTTAAATCGGCCGACCTCGGAAAGACTATAACGGTCAAGCCGTTTAAACATGGCGTCGATTAAATTTTTAGCGCTTTCCGGCGTCGCCAAATCGCCCGGCCGGAGACGCCGGTAAACCTCCATATAACTTTCCATAACGTCTTTGGCCGAATCTTTCTTCAAAGTTGACTCTATCGCTTTTCTTTCCGCTTCATTTTGGTCGAAGGCCTTCTTTATCTCTTCGTCGGAAAAACCGAAGACGCGCAGAAGAGCCGTTGCCGGAACTTTCCGATGACGGTCTATTTTCACTTCCATGGCGCCATCCGAATCACTCTCGAATTCAAGCCAGGAACCGCGGGCTGGAATAATTTTTGCGCCGAAAAGTTTTTTGCCCCGCACCGCCTCGGCCACGAAATAAACGCCCGGCGAACGCACCAATTGGGGAGTGACGATTCTTTCCACTCCATTGATGATGAACGTGCCCCGCTCGGTCATCGTCGGAAAATCGCCGAAATATATCTCCTGTTTGATGTTTTTCTTGCCGATAAGATTGACCAACTCAACGTTCACCCGGAGCGGCGCCTCATAGGTCAGAGCTTTTTCTCGCGTTTCGTCCACGGAAAATTTGGGTTCGTCAAAATAATAATCGCGGAAATGCAATTCGAATTCTTTGTTGGAGTGGTCGCGGATCGGCGAAATCTCGTCGAAAAGAATCCTTAATCCTTTTTCCCGAAACCAACGGAAAGAATCCGTCTGTATCGAAATGAGGTCGAATTCCTTGAACTCTTTTACCAGCGAAGCGGGATGGGAAAAAAAGTTTTTTATTTTTTTTGGCGACATATAAAAAAAGCCGGTTTTTTGTTTAGGCTTATCAGGAATTACCCTTTAGGTATTTAACAATATTGCGATTATGTTCGTCAAGATTTTTGGAAAAAACGGTTTTTTGGGTCTTCGGGTCGGAAATATAATACCAATAAGGGGATTCTTCGGGATTCAAAGCCGCAATTATGGCCGAAAGTCCCGGGTTGGCAATCGGCCCTGGCGGCAAACCATAATATAAGTAAGTATTATAAAGCGAATCCATTTTTAAATCAATACCCGAATTTCCACAACCTAAAGGGTTGCTGGCAAAACAAAGGGAAGCGTCGACCTGAAGGGGCATCCCGAATTCCATTCGCTTCCATAAAATTCCGGAAACGATGTTCCGGTCGGATTCGAAATCCGGTATTTCTTTTTCGATGAGGGAAGCCATAATGATGATTCCTCCATGGGCCTCCTTTCCACAAACGAGGCCGGCGGCGCGCCGATTAAAATTGTCCAGAAACTTCTCCGTTACCACTTTCGCGGAAGAACCCAGAAAAAATTCATATGTGTCCGGAAAAAGAAATCCCTCCAAGCCATCTCCTTTTTCCAAAAAACAATATTCCTTGTCAAGCGAGGAAGAATCAAAGCCGAGAAGAGCACCCGGGGCTATCGCCTTTTTTCCCGAAAGCAGTTCGTCTACCCGCGCAACCGTATAACCCTCGGGAACGGTTATTCGAATTGTCGGATAAACCGGCGCCGGTTTCCGACGCGACACCAAAAACGCTCCGGCCAGAAAAACGCAGATTGCGAGAAGGACAAAAAAAATTTTAGGTATTCGACCGGACAGCAATATTCTGAATTATTCCGAGAATAATGAAAGATGTCAAAAGATTGGAGCCGCCATAGCTCAACAGAGGAAACACGACTCCGATTATGGGAATGAAACCGAGAGCCGAACCGACGTTAATCAAGAACTGGAAAGAAAAGAGTATTATCGCGCCAAGACAGAAAAACTTGTAGAAATTCCCATATGATTTTCGGCCGATCGCGGCAATCCGGTAAATAACGGAAAAAAAACAGAGGACCAAAATCAGCCCTCCGGCAATCCCCCACTCCTCCACGAAGGCCGGGAAAATGAAATCGGTCTGAGCCGCGGGAAGAAACCCTAATTTGGCTTGAGTGCCCTGGCCGAATCCCTTGCCCCAGACCCCCGCGGAACCCACGGAAATTTTGGATTGAATAATATTATAATTAACGCCCAGCGAGTCGGCCTCGGGGGAAAACACCGCCAGAATACGTTGTTTCTGGTAATCCTTAAACCCGAAATTCCAAGCCAGAGAAACGGCGAGAAGGATGGCCGGCAAAGCAAAGAGAATATACCGCAACGGCATTTCGGAAACGAGAAGGAAGCCGACCCAAAGACCAAGGAAGATTATCGCCGAGCCGAGGTCCGGTTCGAGGAGAATAAAAAAAGTCGGCAAAATAAAATAGACAAAGGAATAAAAAATAATTTCCACCCGTCGAATGCCGACGTGGCGGCGGCTGAAAAAAGCCGCTAAGACCACGATTAAAGCAAGCTTGGCCAACTCCGAGGCCTGAAAATGAAAAGAGCCGAGAGGAATCCAGCTTCGGCTTCCGTGCACGGCCACGCCGATAATTTGGGTAAGAATCAGGAGAAAGATGCTTATGGCAAAAATAACGGCGATTACCCAGCGGTAACTCAATATCGGTTTCAAATTCAAAAAAGGCAACCCTAAAAGCAATCCGGCACCGACGAAAAACCAACCGAGCTGTCGCCAGAAAAGAACCGGCGAGCTTGAAAGCAAAGTGATAAGACCCATAATCACCACGGCGAAAATCGCCGCGTTCAGCTTCCAATCCATTTTTTTAAAAGTTTCAATCATTCGTTTCGATAAAAATTTTAACGGCTTCCTTGTCGAAATTTTCCCCCAAAAATTCCTCGGGAAGATAGACCGAAAAACCGCGTCGCGAAAAAGGAGTCATATTCTCCAGCCGCGTCGAAGAAAAATTAAGCAGTTTGCCCCGGTCATCGAAAAAAAATGCGCCGATAACGACTTCGGCGAGGGAGAGGCCGGAATCATTCGCGACATAACCGGAAACCTCCGCTCCGGTTGCGGACACCGCGGTTTTCACGTCTTCCGGATGGACCAACCGGAAAAATGATTCCGCTTTCTCCCAGTTCGTTTTTTTAACGGAAAAATCTACTTCTCTAACGTCTTCGTAAGCGACCGGCGCGGCAGAGATGAAAACGTATTTTTCTTCCGCCGGACCGAGGGATGACGTCCCGGAGAAAGAGAAGATACGGAAGCCGAAGCGGTTGTATATCCGGAATTCGTAAACCGTAAGCGCCGCCCAATAATCGGGACTCGGATTCGATATGCGAACGGCAAAATTGGTTTTCCCTTCTCCGGCAAAGAAAAATTCCGTTTCTTCGACGGCTATTTCCGGAGAGGCGGGGCCGCATCCGCGACAGGGCCCCCCGCAATCGATATTTTCTTCCCCCTGATTTTTGACGCTATCAAAACAAGTGGGCTTGGGAATATTTGCTTTATAAACGGAAAAGGCGACCAGGCCGAATACCAGCAGATAAATGGATGAGTAAATTAATTGCTTTAGGATTCTTTTCACTTCTCGTCTGATTTTAAACCAATCTCTGTCCCCGCACTAGGAATTTTCGTATGCCCGCATACTCTACTTTCCCCCTTGCGGAGTATCATCGAGCCGAGATGATTTCACTTCTCTGTTCGGAATGGGAAGAGGTGGGACACATCTCGGTAAAACACGGGCAGGCGAAAATTTCAATGCGGGGCGGGATAGCAAATTTTTACTTAAAATCAATATCCACCGACCAAAGTTGTTAGTTATTGGTCGTTAGTCGTCAGTTGTTGTATAGGGCTCTTGGATGACTGGCTTATCTTTACGGTCTATTAGTACCCTTCGGCTAAAACGGTTACCCGCCTTACACCTTGGGCCTATCTACCTCTCGCCTTCGGCGAGAACGCTGATATTCGCAGATTTCTGCGCCGATCCGCGCGGATATTTTATCCGCGATAATCCGCGTTTTTTGTCCGCGTCTATCCGCGATCTTGTCGAAGACAAGAGATACGCCTTGCGGCGACCTGGTCATCTGCCAGGGACCTCCATCTAGTCTTGGGATGGGCTTCGCGCTTAGATGCTTTCAGCGCTTATCCCGACCGAACATAGCTACCCGGCAGTTCAGCAGGTGCCAAAGCCGGTAGACCAGAGGTTCGTTCAACCCGGTCCTCTCGTACTAGGGTCGACCTCCCTCAGATGGTATCACGCCTGCAGTAGATAAAGACCAACCTGTCTCACGCATATTATTCCGTTATTACTAACGGTATGGACTATACCACCATCCAGCTTCAGTTTTTCCAAACTGAGGCTGGAGATCGACGTATTATGCAACAGCATGCTGTTACATCCTTTGATAAAAATCAAAGAGTCTCTACGGGGTCAATATACGTTTCTTCCTTCTCTTGGAATAATTCAATTCTCTAAAACCATCAACTAAACCAAGAAGTAATTTAAAGTCGCTTTCATTTTTCACGTTTCCTTTAAGCTTTATTATTCTGAACATTAGTTCAATTTGTTTCCGCTTAAGTAGCGTGTACGGATAAATGTCCACAAGTAAATTTTTCACGTCATCAATTTTACCAATGACATATTCGAGAATTCCGTCTTTACGTATCCGCATCTTTCCATAGCCAATCAGCGAGCAAACTCTTTGAAAATTTGCCCGATTTTTTTGGGATTGAAACAGGACAACGTATAAGGCAATCTGAAAACCATAACGATATGAATTGTTAGGTTTTGCTCGCACATATATACTCCCGTCCCCATCCAAAAACCCAGCTATGTAAGCTTTTCTAACCGATGAAAGTGACTTAAACATATATGACTTCCCTCGGTATTATCCTAACATATGACAGGTTGAAATTTCATATGCAGGACTTCACCGATATGAGTCGATTTTGCTGCTTCGATTACTCGAGGCAGCCGCCACAGCCCTTTTGGGCCGACGGTTTAAACCCAGCTCGCGTACCCTTTTAAGTGGCGAACAGCCACACGCTT
>CAYGEM010000004.1:0-3567 GCA_964348915.1 uncultured Candidatus Saccharibacteria bacterium
GCTATAGCAGAGATTTGTCTATAGAAAGAATAGGAGGAACGGGAGGAATTTTAAAAAAGATTGTCGAGAGCTATCGAAGTCGAACTTCCATAAACTTCCAAACCCGCCACTTTATCTCATAGACAAATTCATGCTATAGCATGAATTTGTCTATGGAAGAATAATTGGTCGTGAGCGTTATTGAGGATCAACTTCAATTATGTTATTTTTATAGTATGAATAGAAAAATAGGATGGGTTCTTCTATTCCTCGCTTCGATTTTATCTTCTTCTTGTTTCGCGGCTTGCGGTGATAGCGACAATTTTATTGACAGATTTATCTCTCTTTCCAAATCCGAAGTCAAGTTTTACTACGACCGGGGTTACTTTGTCTTGAAAAATGTTGGAGAAACTCCGCATTTAATAAAAACGGAATTCAAGGATTTAGAAGCAGACACCCTAACCGATATTGTTAATGGCGATGATTGTCACTATACGGATGGTCGTGCATTTGGTTATCGCCCAGAAAATAATTGTTTATCGCCTTTAACGCTCCCACCCGGGAAAAGTATCCTTTTTAGGGATTCTCCTTCGGGCATTTCGGGAAAGGGAACGTATTATGTGTATGTCGACGGGTTTTTAGCGAAACAAATAGATTTTCACGAGGAGAGGTATGATTGTCAATGCAGTTTTGATAAAGATAGTTCATTTAATGAGGACGAATCCTGTTTTTCCGGTCAATGCGACATCGAGTTGGCTTTCACCAGAAAATTGATATGTAATTATTATTTGCAAGAAGAATTTATGTTTTGGCTGTTTGCTGGTAAGGTCTTGGTCACTATCGGAGTGATAGGTTTTATAGTGGTTTTCTTTAAAAAGCAAAATAAATCACGGTTAATAAAATAATATGGGAGCTATTGAAGTCGAACTTCCATAAACTTCCAAACCCGCCACTTTATCTTATAGACAAATCTCTGCTATAGCAGAGATTTGTCTATAACCATCGATTGATTTCGGAGATTAAATTTCAAGAATATAAAAACGGCGAGGTTAGATTCGAACTCACGAGGCCATTTTGGGTATAGCGGTTTTTCTCGACCCCGCACTAAAATAGAACATCAATCTGACGGAAGCGGGAGGATTCGAACCTCCGAGGCCCTTTCGGACCTTCCGGTTTTCAAAACCGGTGCCTTCAGCCGCTCAGCCACGCTTCCATATTTTATTTTCAGTGCGGGGCAAGCCGCCGTCTTAAACCACTCGGCCACCTCGCCTTGATTTATAAAAAAATAGGGATACCATCTCTTTTAGTCGCTCGTCTCATTTTATTTAGTATAACATTCGACATAGAGAATTCAAACTTAACACATAGTTATATTCGTGGTACAATTCATTACAATGAGAAGTCATTATGCAGATTTTAAAGTTATCGCGATGAAATTAAGAAGACAAGGATTAACTTATTCTGAAATACAGAAAAGGTTACACGTAAAGATTCCGAAAAGCACGCTCTCTTTTTGGGTTAGCGATCTTGATTTACCGGCCTCATACAATAAAAAAATAAGAATTTTGAACGAACATAGCAGAAAAAAAGCAATCAAAGCTAAGCGTAAAATATTCGAAAAACAACTGGCAAACCTCATCACTATTAATGATCAACTGACAAATTTTGCACTTCAGAATAAAGATGTGCAGAAAATTATTTTAGCGATTTTATATTTCGGTGAAGGAAGCAAATGGATTAGCCATAGAGGACTTTCTTTGGGTAGCTCTGACTCATTAATCATAAGATTATATTGTAAATTATTGCGTAACGTATATAACATTGATACAGATGTCTTGCGTGCCCGCATATCTTATAGAGCAGATCAGGACATAGCTGAACTTACGCGATTTTGGTCTAAGATGACAGGAATACCCAAAAATCATTTTTATAAGACGAAATGTGACCCGCGTACGATTGGTAAAATGACAAAAAATCTTGAATATAAAGGTGTTTGCGTAATTTCTTGTGCTGGCACAAGAAAGCAATTAGAATTAGAAATTATAGCTAAGAGGATAGCTCAAAAAATGGGCCGGTAGCTCAATCGGTAGAGCGCTACTATGGCATAGTAGAGGCAACGGGTTCGAATCCCGTCCGGTCCACAGAGTTTTTTAAAGAACAGATAGTTATCATTTTTAATGTCTCCTAAGTCCCTGATAAAAAAAATCATCCCGCCGAAGGCGCTTCTCCTCTATCATTATCTTGTCGCTGGTTTGGCGGCGGTTTTTTACGGATTCCCTTCAAAAAAGATGATTGTCATCGGCGTAACCGGCACCAAGGGAAAGACATCGACCATAAATTTTATCTGGTCATGCTTGGCGGCGGGCGGGTATAAAACCGGCATCATAAGCACCGCGAACATTCGAATCGGCGAAAAAGAATTTTTGAACAAATACCATATGACGATGCCGGGCCGTTTTACCATCCAGGGGTTTCTGGCGCGGATGGCAAAAGAAGGATGCAGGTTCTGCGTCGTTGAGACAACTTCGGAAGGCATAAAACAATATCGCCATATCGGGATATATTACGACATAGCCGTTTTTACCAATCTGTCGCCCGAACACCTTGAGTCGCACAATGGGAGTTTTGAAAATTACAAGCAGGCGAAAGCAAAAATGTTCGCGGCGCTTTCATCTCATAGAAAGGTTATAGACGGGAAAAAAATCGAGAAAGTCATAATCGCGAATAAAGATAGCCAGCACGCCGATTATTTCCTGAATTTCAAAGCCGACAGGAAAATTACTTTCGCGCTGAACAATAGCGCGGATTATGTCGCGAAGGAGGTCCAAGAGAAAAAAGACGGGGTAAGTTTCAGCGTGGCGGAAACAAATTTCAAAATCGGCATCTTGGGCAAGTTTAACGTGTATAACGCTTTGCCCGCGATAATCATCTGCCGCCTTTTCGGCACAAGCGATAACTTGATATCTAAAGGATTAAAAGAATTGAAAACAATCCCGGGCCGAATGGAAGAAATAGACGAGGGCCAAAATTTTACCGTATTGGTCGATTACGCCCACGAAAAAGAAAGTATCGCGAATATTTTAGAGACAGCCAACGGGATGAAAAAGTCCGGAGCGAAAATAATTATTTTGCTCGGCGCCGAAGGCGGGGGAAGGGATAAGGCCAAAAGGCCGATTATGGGCGAGCTCGCCGCGAAAAGGGCCGATTACGTGATTGTGAGCAATGTCGACCCGTACGAAGATGACCCGAGGCAAATTCTGGAGGATATTGCCGCTTCGTCCGAAAAATCCGGAAAGATCAGGAACCAAAACTTGTTTGTGATTGAAGATAGGAGGACAGGTATTAAAAAAGCGTTATCCTTAGCCAAAACCGATGATATCGTGTTGATAACCGGCAAGGGCGCGGAACAATCCATCGTAATTGGCGGCAGGAGATCGCCTTGGGATGACAGACGAGTCGTAAGAGAGGAGTTGGGGCGATTGCGTTAATTATCGACATGCGAATGATGACTAACGACCAAAAATGTGTTATTGGTTATGAGTTGTTCGTCGTCAGTTATTGAAATGAAAGGGCCCGTAGCTTAATGGT
>CAYGEM010000004.1:3667-39927 GCA_964348915.1 uncultured Candidatus Saccharibacteria bacterium
GTTATGAGTTGTTCGTCGTCAGTTATTGAAATGAAAGGGCCCGTAGCTTAATGGTAGAGCATCCGGTTTGCATCCGGAAGACAGGAGTTCGATTCTCCTCGGGTCCATCCCGTAAAATCGCCTTCAGCGATCACGGGATTTAATCATGGAGGGTTGGCAGAGCGGTCTAATGCGCCGCACTCGAAATGCGGTTGGGGAGAAGTCCCCTCACAGGTTCAAATCCTGTACCCTCCGCTTTGCGCGGGACGAATCTCACCCCCCCCCGTCCTTCAAACTTAAGTAGTGAGCTTGTCGAACTATCTCACCTCGCCTTGGCCACGACCAAAGCGATGATTCTCTCCGCGCCGTATTTGCGGAGCGTCCGGGCCGCTTCTTTGATCGTGGCGCCGCTCGTATAGACATCGTCAATCAAAATTATCAGCCGGTTTTTGATTTTTACGGCCTCTTTCGGGTTTACGTTAAAAGCGCCGGCTACATTCTTTTCCCGGTCGGATTTATCCTTCAAATTTATCTGCGGTTCGGTGTGTCTCACGCGGACGAGGATTTTCGTTTCCATTGGCAGATTAAGGAATCGGCTCAATTCTTTTCCCAATTCTTCGGATTGATTGAAACCGCGTTCGCGGAATTTCTTTTTGTGCAAAGGAACAGGCACGATAAGAGAGTCGGGAAATAGTTGTTTAATCAGGCCGGTTTTTTCGAGATGGCGGAGCATTAATTTCGCGAGCGGGACTTTCGCCGCCAGGAACTCTTCGTATTTGAAATAATGAATGAGGTTGCGGATAGCCGGGTTTTGATAATCGGTCGCCGCCGCGAGAATAAAGCGGAATTTTTCCGAAACGACCCGGCTTATGATAATCGCAGAAAAACATCGCGAACAAAGCAGGTTCGGTTTTTCGTTCTTTTCGAGATAGCGCCGGCAATTCAAACAGAGCGGCGGGAAAATCATATCGAGCAGAAAATTGATAAAGTTTCGGATAAAACGCATTTATGTTAAAATTATACAATTAAAAAGCCGCGAAACGATTAAATGGCGATATTTTCGAAAATTTTCAAGTCCTTCCTGCCCAGCCGGGCCTATCTCGGGGTGGATATCGGCACGGCATCGATAAAAATATCCGAACTCGGCGAAAAAGACGGACGGGTCGCTCTTCAAAATTACGGCATACTTGAGGCCTACGGCCACCTCATCCGTGTGAACAGCGCTATTCAGACAAGCGGATTAAAGGTGATGGAGAAGGAAACCGCCGAACTCGCCAAAAAACTTTTACGGGAAATGAAGCCAAAGGCGCGCGACGCGGTCGCCTCTATTCCCACTTTCGCCGCCTTTACCGCGCTTATCGACGTTCCGGCGATGTCAGCCGCAGAATTGAACCAGGCGATCGGCTATCAGGCCCGGGCCCTGGTGCCCCTGCCCGCCGCCGACGTTTCTCTCGATTGGATGAAAGTCGGGAGCTATGAAGACGAAAAAGGAATTAAAAAAGAGGAGATATTGCTTATTTCCATTCCGAACGAGCAGATTGAGCGGTACAGGCAGATTTTTCGGCTATCAGGACTTAATCTCGTTTCGGTGGAAATGGAAGGAATGAGTTTGGCCCGCTTGCTTACCCTTAACGACCCGGCGACCTCTCTCATCATCGATATCGGCGCGCGTTCAACCGCCATACTTGTCGCGGAAAACGGTTTTTTGAAATACGCCGGCCAGACAGACTTCGCCGGAAATTCATTGACCCAGACCCTGGCGGCCGGGCTTGGAATTAATGTCCAGCGCGCCGAAATGCTGAAGAGGCAGAAGGGGCTTCTCGGCACGGGTGGGGAATATTCGTTATCCACTTTAATGGCTACCCATTTGGATGTTATACTAAGCGAGGTGAAGCGGGTGAAGAATATTTACGAGAAAAATTACCGGGGCAAACCGGAAAAGGCGATTCTCTCCGGCGGCGGAGCGAACCTTTTGGGAATAGAAAAATACGCGGCTGACTGGCTCGGTTTGCCGGTTGTCAAGGCCGACCCTTTCTCGCGGATAGCCATCGCTCCGGAGCTTTATCCTCTCGCGCCCGATATCGGCGCGCCGCTCTCGGTTTCACTCGGTTTGTCCATAAAGGAATTTTTACCCTCGCCGTAAATATAAAAAATATAAAATAAAATGGCCCAAACCCCGCCGGGAATAAACAGGAGATTGGAAGCAGAGCGTTTGCCCACGGGCTGGCCTTGGCAATTTCTTCTTTTCTCCCTTTTTCTTTTTTTGGCTTCGGTTCTGATTTATTTCGGATTGTCCGGCGGTTACGCCGCTTTTCTGAATAATGAAATAAAAAAAATCGACAGTCGGATGGAGGAGCTGGGTTTGCGCGTCACCGTAGAAGAACAGACGGAATTCATAAATTTTTATTCCCAGCTCAAAAACTTGCGTTCCCTCTTGCAGTCGCACGCCGGCATTTCGAAAATTTTTGATTTTCTCGAGAAGAATTCCGTCGCGAAAGTTTCAATTTCATCAGTCGATTTTTCCGTCGCCGACCGCTCGGTGACCATTGACGCCTCCGCCGATTCTTTCGCGGTTCTTGCCGCGCAGATTTCATCCTATGAAAAGTCGGACTTGGTCGAGCGCGTCAGTTTGGATAATTCGCGTTCAAGCGGAGCTTCGGCCCAGTTCACGGCAACGCTCGTATTAAAACCGGAATTATTTTTAGCCCAATGAGAGCTTCCACAAAAAGATTCTACAGCATTTTGCTCGGCATCGCCTTTTTTGCCGGCGCGATGTATGTCTATTCCAATTACGCGCGTTCCGCTTACGACGAGGTCAAGGTTTTGAAGGGCGAACGCGCCGCGAAGATACGGCTGCTTGACGAATCTCAAAAGGCGGTTGAAATTGTCGATACTCTCCTCGCCAAATACCAGAGTTTGTCGTCTCTGCAGGATTCCATTTCCCGCGCGCTTCCGGTCGGAGAGGAGATACCCGCGATTCTAAACCAAATTCAAGGGTTGGCGTCTTTGGACGGCCGGAAGATGGAGATCGATTCGATATCTTTCCAATATTTGCCGATAGAATATCCCAAAGAGAAAACTTTCCTGCGTCCATACGGAGCGATAAGGGTTTCGGCAAGGATGAGGAGTAATTACGCCGACTTGAAATCTTTTCTCTCCGCCCTGCAGAAAAACATCCGTCTTCTGGATATAAGTTCGCTGAAGATCGACGGAGGAGGGAAGGGGAGTAATCCCGCGCTGATTTTTGATTTAGCAGTCGATGCCCATTATCAGCTTAAAAATTAATTCATGGCTATAGTTGTCGGAGAAAAAAGAACAGGAATAAAGTTTGGCGCCATTGTTTTCGGTGTCGCTATTTTGGCGCTCGCCATCGGGTCGTATTATCTTTTCTTCGCGCCGGTGCCTTTCATCGAAACGGTAACCCGGCCGAAAAATATCCAGATGATATCGAATTTTACGGACAAGGATTCGAAAAGCGGCGAAGAGTTGGTGCGGGAAATACAAGAATCCCCGATTTTTAATTCCCTGCGGTCTTATGTGGAAATTTCCGAACCCGGCACGCTCGGTCGCGTTAATCCTTTCGCGGAATTTTAATCATGGACGATCGGAAATTAGCGAGCGGTTTGGTAAAGAACACGATTATCTCCGAAGAGCTGGCCCAGAAGCTTGTCAACGAAGCCGGGCAGACCGGCGTTTCTTTGGAAAACATTCTTTATGGCCGGCGGCTCGTTGACGAGGTGTCGGTGGCGGAAGTGAAAAGCGAAATCGCGGAAATCCCTTTCCAGCGGATAAAACCGGAGATGATTTCCGAGGAGGCGCTTAAGCTTATTCCCGAAGAGACGGCGCGTAATTACCGGCTCATTCCGATTTCCAAAGACGGCGATATGCTCGTGGTGGGAATGCTTAATCCGGACGATAACCGGGCGGCTGAAGCGTTAAGTTTTGTCGCCAAGCAGAACCGGCTTAATCTTGGAATTTACATCGTTACTCCTTCTGATTTAGAAATGGCTCTAAGGCGCTATTCTCCTTATCAGTCCGAAATTCAGAGCGCCATCCGGTCGCTTAGCATCAAACCGGGCGCGGGACTCACCGCGGCGCAGAAGTCGGTTTCTTTGGAAGTGGGCGCGACCGTGGCAGAAGAGGCGCCGATAATAAAAATCGTTTCTTCGACTTTACGCGAAGCGGTGGAACAGAACGCTTCGGATATCCACATCGAACCGGAGCGGACGCGGCTCCGAATCCGACTCCGTCTCGACGGCACCCTCAAAGAGGTCGCCATTTTTCCTCTCGAGCTTCATCAGCCGATTATTTCAAGAATAAAAATACTCTCCGAATTGAAAATCGACGAAACCCGCGTGCCGCAGGACGGCCGTTTCCGCACGACCATTTTCAATCGCGACATTGATTTCCGCGTTTCCACTTTTCCCACGCCGAACGGCGAGAAAATCGCCATTCGCGTGCTCGACCCGACCATGGGCTTGAAGAGTATCGACGACCTTGGCCTTGTCGGCACGGGTGGAGAAGTCGTCAAGGAAGCCATAGAAAAACCGTTCGGTATGGTGCTCATAAGCGGACCCACCGGCAGCGGAAAGACCACCACGCTTTACGCCATTTTGCAGTTATTGAACAATGTCGGCGTAAATATTTTGAGCATGGAGGACCCAGTGGAATATTTTATCGACGGCGTAAATCAATCGCAGATACGGCCGGAAATCGGCTACACTTTTGCCGCGGGGTTGCGTCAGGCCGTGCGTCAGGACCCGGATATCATCATGGTCGGTGAAATTCGCGACCGGGAAACGGCCAATCTGGCGGTGCAGGCGGCCTTGACCGGCCATATCGTGCTTTCCACACTTCACACCAACAACGCCGTTGGCGTGATTCCCCGGTTGCTTGATATGGGAGTCGAGCCCTTTCTTCTCCCCTCGTCGCTCAATGTGATGGTTGCCCAAAGATTGGCGCGCAAACTTTGCAATGAATGCAAAAAGCCCGAGGCGGCCCCGCCGGAAATAGCAGAGATAATTAAAAAAGAGTTGGCGAAACTGACCAAAGCCGAATCGGAAGCGTTGAGAAAGAAAGGGGTAAATCCGGACGGGCCTTTCCAGATTTATCGCGCCGCGGGTTGCAAGGCCTGCAAGGGCAAAGGAACTTCGGGCCGGATAGGGCTTTTCGAAGTTTTCAAGATGACCCGCGAACTGGAAGATATTATCACCGCCGGCCCCAGCGAAGGTAAATTAAAAGACGAGGCGAAAAGGCAGGGGATGGTCAGCTTGCGTCAGGATGGAATAATAAAACTTCTTAATGGCGTGATTCCGGTCGAGGAAATGTTGCGCGAAACAGAGGAAACATAAAACCATACGGATGAAATTAAAAGATTATTGTGCTTTAATTAAAATTAAATCGTCGCGACATTTTATAAAATTCCATGATTGATTATAAACAGAAATTGAACGAATTGTTGCTGGCAACGGCGACGCAGAATGCTTCCGATTTGCACATCGCCGTCGGCCGGCGGCCGACTTTGCGCATCGACGGCGTACTGGTCGCTTTGCAGAAAGAGCCGATTCTTACTCCCGAGGACACGCAGGGGATAACTTTGGCCATGCTTACGCCGAAACAAAGGGAGGCCCTCCTCCGTTTCGGGGACATCGATTTTTCATACAGCTTCGAAGACAAAGCCCGTTTCCGGGTGAATGTTTTTTTTCAAAGAGGGTTTCTGGCCGCTTCCTTGCGGCTTATTGCGGCGCAAATAAAAACGATTGAAGAATTGCGTCTGCCGTCCATTCTTCACGATTTCACCAAATTGAGCCAGGGTTTTGTGCTGGCCGTCGGTCCGGCCGGACAAGGCAAATCGACTACCCTTGCCGCGCTTCTCGACGAGATAAATCACAGCCGTACCGAACACATCATCACCGTTGAGGACCCGATCGAATATCTTTTTGTGCAGGACCGAAGCATTATTTCGCAGAGGGAGATAAGGAGCGACAGCCCGACTTTCCACCGCGGACTCCGCTCTCTGCTCCGGCAGGACCCGGATGTGGTGATGATCGGTGAGATGCGCGACAAAGAATCGATTTCTACGGCGATGACCGCGGCGGAAACCGGTCATCTTGTTTTTTCCACTTTGCACACTAATTCCGCTTCCCAAACCATCGACCGCATTATCGATTCTTTTCCGGCTGAACAGCAGGGCCAAGTCGTTTCCCAGCTTGCCGCCACCTTGGTCGGCATCATCTCCCAGCGGCTTGTTCCGCGCATTGACGGCGGCCGCATCCCGGCCTGCGAGATCATGCTTACCAATTCGGCCATCCGCAATCTTATCCGCGAAAGAAAGGTTTATCAGATTGATTTGGTTATCGAAACAAGTTTGCAGGAGGGAATGACGACCCTGAACCGGTCGCTCGCCGATTTGGTCAAAGCCAGGGAAATTTCTCTGGAGAGCGCGGAGTTTTATTCCAACAATCCCGGAGAGCTTCGTCTTTTGCTCGAGAGAATATAATCAGAATGAAATTTAGGTACAGAGCGCGAACACAACAGGGAGAACTGCAGGTCGGCTTCATTGAGGGCCCGACAAAAGACGCGGCGGCGGGCATCCTGACCGGCTACGGACTTTATGTTTTGAGCGTGGCGGAAGCGGAAAGAAAACCCGGGTTTATTTCCGGCTTGCTTAATCGCGTCCGCGCCAAGGATCTGATGATTTTCACGCGGCAATTCGCCACTTTGCTCGAAGCCAATGTTCCTTTGGGTGACTCCCTGCGGACCCTTACGAACCAGACGCGCAATGTCGTTCTCCGCGAAACCGTGCTTGATATCGAAGCGGATATCGATTCCGGACTTTCTCTTTCGCAGGCGCTCGACCGGCGAAGCGATATTTTCTCGGTTTTTTACGTGAATATGATTCGCTCGGCCGAAATAACCGGCCGGGTGCAGAATGTGATGAGTTATCTTGCCGAATATCTGGAGAAGCAGGTGATTCTGACTTCGAAAGTGAAAAACGCGATGATTTATCCGGTGATAATGGTCGCCCTTTTTCTGGTGGTGGCGGCGGTGATGGGCATGGTGGTGCTTCCGCAAATCGGCGTGGTTTTCAAGGACCTCGGCGCCGAACTGCCGGTTTTTACCGAGATGCTTATCGCTTTCGGCAGTTTTTTGGCTTCCTGGTGGTGGGCGGTTTTTATCGTTCTCGGCGTGCTTATCGGTTTTCTCGTGGAATATTTTAAATCTGAAGAGGGACATATTGTTTTTGACGAATTCGCTCTGCGTCTGCCCGTATTCAGCAAGCTTTTGAAGGAGCTTTATGTGGCGCGTTTTGCCGAATCATTGAGCGTTCTCGTGAAAGGTGGAATTCCCATTGTGCAGGCGATTGAGGTGACGGGCAATACGGTGAGTAGCGCGGTTTATGAGGAAGCGCTCAAAAATGTCGCCGCTGATGTCCGGCGGGGCGAATTGCTTTCTCAATCCCTTGCGAGAAGAGAAGACCTTTTCCCGCCGCTTGTCGGGCAAATGGTGGCGGTGGGCGAGGCGACCGGCCGACTCGAGAGCTTGCTCGACAAGATCTCCTCTTTTTACACCCGCGAAGTCGAGGATTTGGTTTCCAACCTGGTCGAGCTTATCCAGCCCCTGCTTTTGATTGTCATCGGCGGACTTATCGGCCTGCTCTTCATTTCCATTCTCTCGCCGATTTACAATTTAATTTCCACCTTCTAAGTGATATAATTGTAGAAATGAAAAACTTTGAAAATTCGTCAAAAGGATTCACGTTGATAGAGATGATCGTCGTCATCGCTCTTATCGGCATTCTGATGGGAGTGGCTTTTCCCCAGACGACGAAATTCCTGGCCGCTGGCCGCGACACCAAGAGGATAAGCGACGT
Organism: uncultured Candidatus Saccharibacteria bacterium; assembly: GCA_964348915.1. Lineage (GTDB taxonomy): Bacteria > Patescibacteriota > Minisyncoccia > UBA6257 > Colwellbacteraceae > CAYGEM01. Next base: position 11,520 of record CAYGEM010000004.1, read on the forward strand.
GAGCCGCTTGATTCCGGGATATCTGGAACTTTATTTCAATCGAGAAGGGAGATATCCAGAGGGTGTTAGCTGGAGTGACCTTGTGACTAAACTAGGACCCGATGTTTTAGGAGGGAAAAACCTTCCTAAAGCAATTGGAGACTATCGTTATTATTATTGTTCCGGACCCGATGAGCTTACCTATACTCTCGGTGTGAAGTTGGAAACAAAGAATAAAGCATTGGAAGACAGCGTAGCGGGAACATTCTGTTCAGGTTCTCTCGTGTGTTGCGATGCCACCACATGTACAGCTAATTACGTTTACTGTGTCCAGCCCTGATGTCGAACCCTTTATTTTACGCATTTCTTTTTATCTTCGGCGCGTGCTTCGGCAGTTTCCTGAACGTCGTTATTTTTCGCTATAAGCCGGAAAATTTTTCAGCCAAAAATCTTTTCGGCCGCTCGCGCTGTTCCCATTGCCATAAGACCCTCCGATTTTACGAGCTTTTACCGATATTGAGCTTTTTCGCGCAAGCCGGCAAATGCCGTTCTTGCCGCGCCAGATTATCCTGGCAGTACCCTTTGGTGGAATTATTGTCCGGCCTTGTTTTTGTTCTGGTTCCGCTTCATTTTTTCAACCTGCCGATGATTTACGCTTTTCCGGCAATAGAGGCGATAATCCTATCCAAGGTGTGGGTTGCCGCCTTTCTCGTCTTTATTTTGATTTCAGCCATTGATTTGCGTTTTCAGATAATCCCCGATTTTTTGAACGGACTTCTGGCTTTGCTGGGGATTGCCGGGATTTTCACTCTGCGTTATTTTTCGGATTTCGGCATCGTGAATAATGGGATTCACGGCTCGTTCCTCGGCCGGTACGCGATGATATTCCGGGTGGGAGATTCTCTCTGGGTCAATTTTATTCTCGGCGCGGTTTTCGGCTTGGTTTTGTTCGGCGGGCTTCATTTTTTAACCCGTGGCCAGGGAATGGGTCTGGGCGACGCGAAGCTCGGCGCGGCTCTGGGACTTCTTCTCGGCTGGCCGGATATCGTGCTTGCTTCGGCGCTCGCTTTCATCGTCGGTTCAATCGTGAGTATTTTTCTTCTCGTCAAAAAAAAGAAGAAGGCCAAAGATCAATTGCCTTTCGGGCCGTTTCTTGCTGTCGGAACCGCGCTGGTTTTCTTTTTCGGATATGAAATCGTCAATGCCTATTTTTCGCTGTTCAACCTATAAGTCGAAAGAGAGGGGATTTACCGTAATCGAGATGATTATCACCTTCGCGATTATCACCGCTCTTCTTGCCGCCACGGCTCCTTCGGCGGCGTTCAATCGGCGCGAATACATCTTGTCTTCCAATCAGGAGCAACTGCGTTCGCTTATCAGCCGCGCCAAAGCGCTCACGATGTCCGGATTGTTGCGAAAAACCGGTGTGGATCAAGGTGTGGATCAGGCGGAAAGAATTTGCGGTTATGGAATCAGAATTAACCGAGATGATAAAACCGCGACGATTTTCAGCTCTGTCTTGCAAGCTTCACTGGACGATTGTCCTGAAAACGCCTCCGATTTCACTAGTTCTATCGACACCGTATCATTGAGTGGGGGCGCTTTGAATAAAATGACTTTTGACAAGGGGGTGACGGTTTTAATGACCGTGGGTTCTTCGAATAACCAAGTGGGAGGGTTGGATATTTATTTCATCGCACCCGACCCTTTGACCTTGATTGTCAATAATGACACCCAAACCGAATCGGCGGCGATAAGAATGGAAATAGGCGCGAGTTCGCGGGAAATCAAATTAAACAAAGCGGGACTAATCGATCTAATCTATGGGACAACTCAAGAATAAAAGAATCAGGGAGGGAGGACAGCTTTTGGTGGAGGCGTCCGTTGCCACGGGCATCATCGTGATTTTAGTGATAAGCGTGGTAACGCTTTCTCTCCGCGCCCTGAATCAAAACCGGCTCGTTTCCGACCAGGTTATCGCGACCAATCTCGCCGCCGAAGGATACGAGATCGCAAAAAATATTCTTGATGGGAACGCCTATAAAGGGATTGCTTGGAATGATGGTTTTGATACCGGGGAATATGAGGTTGATTATACCTCTCTAATCTTGGGGGAAGATAAGACAGGAAAAGATAAGAGCTACCTTAAATTTGACGGCCAATCCGGAACATATAGGTATGAGGGGAATAAGAATACTCCATTTAAACGTACGATACTTATTAGTTCAGCAGGGAGTCCTATAAACCAGATAAATATTACTTCAACGGTAATCTGGAATACCCCTAAAAACCCCGGAGGAGAAACAGTGTCGGTAAGCGGAGCATTACTCGGATGGAGATGAAATACGTAAAAAAACAACAAGGATTTACTTTGGTTGAACTGATCGTGGCGATGAGCCTTTTTTCGATAATCGTCGTGGTTATTTCCGGCATTTTTATGCAAACGGTGAAATTTCAGAAAATCGTGGCTAACCGCGCCGCCGCTATTGATAATCTCGGCTTGGCCATGGAAGAAATGGCAAGAGGGGTAAGGACTGGAGTTTTATTTGACCAACTAAATTTGGATGGAAGTTTGGTAGAAAGGGTTCTTCTCACATTTACTGATTACAGAGGGCAGGCAATTACCTATTCTTTGGGTTTGGAAAATAATCGTAATCGTGTAATGAAAAAGGTCATTAGTAACGATCCGAATGATCCCAACCAAGAAAATTACGGCCCTCTTCCGATAACCTCGAGCAATATCGAAATAACCGATTTGAAATTTATTCTTCACGGCAAAAATAAAGCGTCCGGCGGACAAGGGGATCCAAACAATATCCCTCCCCGAATCACCATTTCGATGACTGCCAAAGGAATTTATTCAGAGCCATTTACTCTCCAAACCACGGTCGGCGCCCGGCTTATATATTACAAAGCCCGATAAATGATTAGGAACAGAAGACAAAATAATTCCGGCCAGTCGATGCTTTTTATGGTGATGTCTTTGTCCTCCATAATCGTGATGGTGGCGTCTTTGTCGAGTTTGATTATGGTTTTTGAATTGCGGCAGGCAACTGATTCGCGAGCGACCGGAGAGGCGATTATGGCCGCCGACACCGGCGTCGAATGCGCCATTTACGAGGAGTTCTACGGCACTCCACCGGCGATATGCCGCGAGGAGGACGGGAGAAAACTCCCCAACGAGGCCACTTTTATTTTTGAGCGTAAACCCGAAGATACGAGCGGGCCGCAAAGAATAATCACCTGGACCTCCGCCGGCGAAGACGGCAAAGGACGGGCTGTCCGCGCCCTGGAAATAAAATTCATAGAGCAGAGATAACGAATAAAAAACTCACTTCTTGGTACGATCGTTGAAAGACGTGAGGTTTGGGAAAGGGAATGGGAAAAATGGGGAGAGGGTGAAAAACTCACTTCTTGGTACGATCGTTGGAAGACGTGAGTTTTTGGATTTCTTGATTAGATTAGTTAGATTAGAAAGAGCGTTTTTTATTTTTGATAGATGGGGTGTTTAATCCTTGACAAATTGGACGGATTTTGGCATGTTTAAATCCTAAAGTAGGAGTAGGTCTGTTGTTCTTTGACAGACCCAAATAGAAGAGGGGAGGGGACGAAAATGGACGACCGGAGACACCTCGCCCTTGAGGTGGCCGCCGCCCTTGAGGTGGCCGCCGCGGTCGTCTTCGCCCTCGTTTATCTGGTTAGATTCTTAACCAGTCAGTAACGAGGGAAAAAAGAAAGAAGAGAGGAGTGATTAGATGATCGGAATGGGAGTGGTGTAACCGGGGGCGCGAGAGAAATCTATGACCGCTCCCTTGTTTTTTAAGTTATCCACAGTTTGCTATTGACACGACCAGCCGTTTTCAAAAAAAAGGGGGGCTTGACAAGCCCTAATTTAGGTGCGATAATTTCCGTAAAATAAAAATCCTATGGAAAACTACGCTTTTTTATTTGCCAAACAACACGAAATTATTCTCAAACAATCAACTAATGCCAACGGCATTCAGTTTATAAGAACAGCAGTCAAGGTGGGCGCTTCGGCGCTCATTTTTATTTTTCAAAGGTCGAAATTATAAAAATAAAAATTTTGCCGAATCTAATTAAAAAATGAAAGACAAAATGCGCATCGCGATAAACGGTCCGGCCGCTTCCGGGAAAAGCACGATAGCGAAGGTGTTCGCCCGGACCTACGGAATAAAGTATATAGACACCGGAATTATTTCTCGGTTTGCCGCTTATTGTCTCACGCGCGAAATCGTCGATTCTTTATCAGGAATAATACCGCTTTTCCAATCCGATTATTGCCGTTATCTCTGGGACGGCGAGAAAGCCAGAATCTATTTCGGAAGTAAATTTTTTGACCGGGAGCTCGAGACCCCGGGACTCGAAGAAGAATATCTCCGCCTTGCCGCGGAGCCGGATTATTTCGCGGGATTTAAGGATATTAGCGAAACGGTTATAGCCGGGGTCAAGCAATTTATCGCCGACGGCAGGAATGTCGGAACAACGATTTTGCCGAATGCCGACATAAAATTCTATATTGACGCCGATGTTAATGTTCGCGCGAAAAGGCGAATGGAAGAGCTGAAAAAGTCGTTTATTTCCCGGGATTATCCTCAGGCGCGCCGGGAAATTATTGAGCGCGACGAACGCGACCGGACGCGCCAGATAGACCCGTTGCGGATTCCGGAGAACGCCGTTGTCATCGATAACAGCAAGATGAGCGTGGAGGACGCCGTGGCGCGAATGTATGAAGCAATGGAAGGCAGATTTGATTTTAGCCGAAAATAACGGGCGATTGTTCGGGCATTATGTTATAATTTATTCATGGACAAGAAAAAGGGATTTATCGTTTTTTTGATTGCGGTCGTTATTCTGCTCGGCGTCAGCTGCTGGTTTGTTAAAACCGACAAGCTCTCGGTGATTTTCAGTAAAAATCCCGGGGATTGCCTGGTTTTAAGCTCCCGCTATTGCGACACGGGAAAAGAAACTTATCGCGAGCCGTTCCGGCTTCTGGGATTCAATCTGCCGAAGAATACTTATATCTACGCGCCTTTTAGCGGAACATTTATTGTCTCCGGAGCTTCCTTGACTGATTTGAACGTGCCTTCGCAAGGAACAATACAAGGAGATAAACAAGCCGATGGAACGAGTATGACATTTTTCTTTTTCTCGGAATACGCGCCTTTGGTTGAATCGGGTTCGGCTGTAAAAAAAGGCCAGAAAATCGCCAAACTGAATGGCGTGGTGATGGATGAAATAAATAATTTCACCACAACCTTCGGATTTTACAGCACAAATGCGGATGGATTAGACGAGAACAAGCCGATAATTATTGATAGTTTCTTCAAGAAATACAGCAAATAGAAGATTGAATCTTGAGAAAAAAAAGAGCGGTGAATGCCGCTCTTTTTGATGGGGATAACTGGAACTTGACAAAATTGGCAAGAGTGTGGTGGGATTAATTATCCGGCCTTTCACAACATAAAAAAATAAATCATCCTACTCGGGCCGCCAAATTAGATTGAGAGGGGGTTGGTGAAGTGGAGAGAAATAGTATCGTACTCCCGGCGCCGGTAAGGAATTGGCGTCGCTTGCTGGTCACCACCATCCTTCTGATGTTGGCGATCGGCACGGTTGGCGGGTGGTTGTACTATAATAGCCACCGAGCCGAGCCGTCGGTACCGACGACCGATCCGGTCACGGCCGAGCCGGCCCCGGGGCAATCGACCCCGACCGACCCGGTGACCGACCCGACCACGGAACTGGTCCAGACTGCCGATTCGCCAACTGCATCAGAACTGACCGATGCTTCCAGAACGCCAGCTTTTATCCTCCCGCCTCCCTGGGAATGGAGGTGGGTAGAGGGAGAACGCACCGATGGAACCATAGGTGCAAGTTGGCTCCCATCGGTCCTTCTACCAGAAGGCACACCTCTGTATTTTCCGCTGGCCGGAGACGTGGGTAGGTGCCGGTTGGCCGCTTCGCCTCCCCTGACGGGGTTTCGTGTCGAAAATGGGGAACTCCTCCTCGTTGCAATTATGGCGGAGAACAGTCTGTGGCCAACTGACAGACTACTATGGGAGACTTTCTCTTGCGAGAAAGGTGAAGAGATGTGTCGTCTTCAATCAGAGACGCGCATCTGGGTTATCACCGAACTTCTCGACAAAGACGGAATCTTCATCAAAGCCATGGTAGATTTGGTCCTAGTCCTCCGGGCGATTACGGAAGGATAACAGTCCTCGTCAGAAATTGACGAGGACTCTTTGTTTCTAAATATGCTATAATCATTATATGAAATATAAACATCTCTTTTGTTTGGGGGCTTTACTCGTGAGTTTTTTCCTTTATAAGAATATTTCTTGCGTAACGGCGGCAGAAACAATCAACCTCACGATTTCTCCTAATCCTCTCAATTTTTCCACTAGTATTTTAGAAAATGCTTCAGGTACGGTTAGTATCTCGCAGCCCGTAACTATTACAAATAACATGGAGTCAACAGAAATAACTGTTTCTGTTGCCAGCAAGCCTTCTGGATTTTCTTGCAAGACATGCTCTGTGACGATTTCTTCTCGTGGAGGAACCGGCAGCATTGTTATATTCTTCGAACCGATTAAAGCCGGTTCTTATAGTGGAGATATTGTATTTAGTGTCAAGGTTGGCAATCAAACAGTCGAGAGGAAAATAGCAGTGACTGGCTTGCTTGAGCAAGTTTCTCTTTCTGACCTCGAAGTGACTGATGAGTCTGATATCAGAAAAGGGGGCTGGAAAGTCGATCTTACAGGGAAAATTTGCGGCGCGTCTGACGTGTTAGAATGTAATAATGGTCCTGATATCTATAATTCCAATAGATGTAAAGATCAGAAGGGTAATCCATTGATACCTTGCGAGAATGTAGATACAAAGCCATGGACTAAATATTCTATAAAATGTTTATATCGGGAAACTACTGGAGGACTTCTTCTTACTCCGGTCTGGAAGATAGTAACGGGGCCCAAAATTTGTTCCACTGCTGATAAAACTTACAATTATAATGGCGAGCCGGATCCTCTTATGAGGTGGGGAAACTGTGATTGTACGGCGGGCAGTTCTTATAAAATCTGTTGCCAGAAAAACAATGATGGAACATATACAAAGGTTCCCGCTGTAAAGTTGAAGGTGGATACCACTAATCCTCCTTATGAGGCAGTTTGTCCGGCGAGTGCGGACAAGCCTGTCGCTTATATAACTGAATGTCCGGGGCCGGTTAGTTACACCCTTTCCGTTTCCGCCAAATGCGAACTTGCTGACGGGACAACCACAGATTTAATCGGCGAGAAAATTACGACTTGCTTGGGGGAGATAACGACTCCTGGAAGTAAAACTACGCAGACCGAATATCCGGGTGGAGATAATGGTTGCGCCTTGACTGCGCCAGTGATATCGACTGTTAATCCTTCGTGCGTGCTTAAAGAAGGGAACAGGGCGTGGGTAATTGATTCATTATGGACAAAACCAAATGGGGTCAAAATTACTTTAGGGCTCCCTAACCCCACGCGAAACGCCGTCGCTTATTATAAGCAGGAAACCCCAGAGGAAACTTGTTTCACCAACTGCGGAAGATGCAGCGATACTTTCCCGGGAACTTATGTAAAGTGGTACGACGACAACGGAGGATGCAACAGCGGTTTCTATACCTGCCGGACCGAGACTCCAAACGATTCGAGGTGCCTCCAGTATTACTGCTCTAATAATCAGTGTGTCAGTGCGACTACTTGTCCGGGGGGAACCTGCTATCTAGGAGATTCGACTTGCGCGAACAAGTGTGGAGGCATTCAGCCTCCTCAAGATAAGGGGTCGGATGTAAGCATTCCCACTTTTTCCATTAATGGAGTAAACAAAGGGACTGCCTGTATCCCTCAACAACTAGGAGAGAGAAGGGATGTTACTATTTCCTGGGGAGCCACTGTTAAAAATCAGTGCGTTCTGCCGGCGTCCGCCCCAGCTTCGCCGCCGCAAGGCGAGTGGAAAGGCGGGTGGACATTAGTTACTTCAAACAATGGCGACTGTGCTGCTTATGCCGGTTCAGCCGGTTGGTCAGGAAGTTTGGGATTGAGCGGAAGCCGTTCGTTAATAACTTCGCCTTCTGCCACCACTACTTATACTATCAGTTGTTCCCGTCCCGCTTATGATTGCGAGTGGTACCGTAACTATACTTATACTTACGACTGTTCGTATTACCAGGTTTGCGTTACCGATCCTCTGGTTCCGGAAAAGCCGAAGAGTTGCGGCACTGCCGCCACTTGCGAACAGAATGAAAATACGACTTGCGAATATATTCAGAAAACTTGTACCGCTACTGATAGCGTAGAAGTTGCCGGCGGCCATTTCGATGGTTCGATCAAATCCGCCAGTTCCACTTTAGCCGTCATCCAACCGTTGAGTTCAGTCACTATTACTCCGCGACTACAGAAAGAGAATAATTTCTTTAAGGTTATCAAGAATATATCTTTCATTATCGAATGGTTTTCAGGAGCCCCTTCTTCCGGGGTACGCACGACTATAAGCTGTGCTCCTTCCATAACTTATTCCACCAGCGGAGAGTATAAGGGATGGGCGAGCCGGGGGACTCTAGCTGCGAGCGGAACTACTTCTAAGGAGGTCTCTAATGAAAACGATGCTACATACAAGTTGACTTGTTATAACCGATACAATGGGGATCCTAACTGCTATACCTCTAAAAGTGCGTCGGCGGAGGTCAAAGCTTTCGGCACGGAGCTGGAGCCGAAAGCCGGCTGGCTGGAGAGAATCAGGGATATTTTCTTGACGACGAGAGTGAATACAGGATTGGCCGGCGGGGAGTAGGCACCAAGCAGTCCTTACGAATGTACGAATCGGTACTTGTCCCGATAGTGTAGAGGGACGAATATACGAATAGCTTTCGACTGACAACCAACAACTGACGACTAACAACCGTTAAAAAACTACGGCTTGGTGAAGCAAGGCGACGGAGGGTAAGATTCCTTTCCTGTGTTTTGGGTGGGCGATAAAAACTCACTTCTTGGTACGATCGTGGGAAGACGTGAGTTTTTTTTTGGGGGGCAGAGGTGGCTGGACGTGGCCGGCTGGAATTGAATATTTCTTTTGAGGAATATCTTAAGATTTTGGAACGGGTTTGATTAAGTAGAATAAGGATTTGCCGGTTTTGTGGTATAATTTTGGGGATGAACAAAGGACCAGAAGTGTTAAAAGAAGAACCACGAAGAAAACTCGCTTGGGAAGGTGGGCCGATCGGCAAGGCGATAGAATTAACGCCGAAGATTAGCGAGATAATGAAGAGGAGGAGCTTTTCTGCGGTTTGGGCGTTCAGGTCATACATGGAGGGAACCGAAGGTGGAAACGAATATGTTCGTTCGCCCCGTTCTCTTTCAGAGGTTCTCGGCATAAACCCAGGAATAGGAGCCCAAATCCGTAAAATTGAGGCATTCGTTTTCCCGGATAAAGTCGGCAACGGCGTACCCGGATTTACTAACAATCCAGAAGCTAACAAGCACCTGTTTGAGTTGATCAAGGAAGAGATGCGGAAAGGAGAAACCAATGAACCGGCGCTCGCGCTGGAAGCTCTTATCACCCGTGAGGTTGCAAACCAAAAAATAGAAGATACAGAAAAAACGAAGAAAAAGCAGAGAGCCAATCCGACGGCAGAGTTCAGAGAGGCCAGTCATTTCAAAATATTTCAGCGCGCTTTGGCAGAACTACTTGGTCTTAGTATTGAAGATGTGCAAAAAGAATTTTTGCAAGGAGGGCTGCTTTTACTCTTTGTTTATGATTCGGATGAATTTCTGAAAGAGATTAAACAGCGGCGAGAACCTGAATCTGTGAAAGCAGAAAAATGGTTGCAGCAATCAGGTCGTCACGGGATGTAGAATTATAAACCATCAAAAGAACAGAAAAGGGCGGCAAATGCCGCCTTTTTCGGCTATAATTAGCATATGGACAAAGCCGCCGCCAGAGAGCGGATTGAAAAATTAAAAAAGGAAATCAACCGTTATCGTTACGCCTACCACGCGCTTAATCAGTCGCTTATCTCCGATGAGGCGTTGGATTCTCTGAAAAAAGAGCTTTTCGATTTGGAGCAGGAATATCCGGAGTTTATCACTCCGGATTCGCCGACCCAGCGAGTGGCCGGAAAACCGCTTAAGGAATTCCGCAAAGTGGAGCATATCGAGCCGATGCTTTCTTTCAACGACGCTTTTTCGAGAGAAGATATGGAAGATTGGCTCAAGCGGGTGGAGAATTATCTGGGCCGGAAAGTAAAACAAGATTTTTACTGCGAGCTGAAACTTGACGGATTGGCCGTAGAGCTTGTTTATGAAAACGGGATTTTGATTCAGGGGTTGACGCGCGGCGACGGCAGGGTTGGGGAGGATGTAACCCAGAATCTGAAAACCATCGAGGCGATACCGCTGGCGATAGCGACCAGCGACCAACGACTGACGACTGACGACGGACGACCAACAAAAATTCGGAAATTGGTGGTGAGGGGAGAGGTGTTTTTGAGTAAAAAAGAATTCGGGAGAATTAATCGAGAGCAGAAGAAAAAAGGAGAAAAACCTTTCGCCAATCCGCGGAACATCGCCGCCGGTTCGGTGCGTCAGCTCGACCCGAAAATAACCGCGAGCCGGAAGCTTGATTCTTTTCAGTACGACATCGTCATGGCGGATAACCTGAAATTTAAAAATCACAGCGAAGAGCACGCGTTTCTGAAATCGCTCGGATTTAAAACCAATCCGGACAACCGGCTCGTCCATTCGCTTGAAGAAGTTTTCGAGTTCCGCGATTTTTGGGAGAATGAAAAAACGCGCAACCGCCTGCCCTACGAAATAGACGGAATCGTAGTCATTCCGGATGACAACGGCACTTTTGAAAAAGCCGGAGTCGTGGGCAAGGCGCCGCGGGCAGTTATCGCCTATAAATTTTCTCCCAAAGAAGCGACGACCGTGGTTCGGGAAATCAAAATCCAGATCGGCCGCACCGGCATTCTCACGCCGGTCGCGGTGATGGACCCGGTGAACGTGGGCGGAGTGACTATCACTCACGCCACGCTTCACAATCTGGACCAGATTCGGCGTTTGGGGTTGAAAATCGGCGACACGGTGATTGTCAGCCGCGCCGGAGACGTGATTCCGCAGATAACCAAAGTTCTGTCTGAATTTCGCGCTGGCAAAGAAAAAGAATTCGAAATGCCCAAAGAAATCGACGGCGCCAAGGTGGTGAAAGAGAATGTTTTTTACCGATGCCTCGACCCGAAATGCGGCCGGAGACACCGGGAATATCTGCGGCATTTTGTTTCCCGGCCGGCTTTCAATATCGAGGGGTTGGGGCCGAAAATTCTCGAAAAATTCATGGATGAGGGGATTATTTCGGACGCGGCGGACATCTTTTCTCTTCGGGAAGGGGATATCGAAGTTCTGGAAAGATTCGGCAAAAAATCAGCCGAGAATATTGTTTCGGAAATCGGACAAAAAAAAGAAATATCCTTGCCGAGATTTATTTACAGCTTGGGTATTCTCCACGTAGGAGAAGAAACATCGCGTCTTTTGGCGGAGAGAATCAGCGACAAACGACAGACAACAAACAACAGACGACAAGAGAGTACAAAAATCAGGGAGTTTATTGAAATCGTGAAAGGGTTGACGATTGAGGAACTGCAGAAAATTCCGGATGTGGGGCCGAAAGTTTCGGAGAGTATTTACGCGTGGTTTCGCGAGAAGAGAAATATCGAGCTTTTGGAAAAGTTGGAGAAAGCGGGAGTGGAGATTAGAGACAAGAGACAAGAGATAAGGGACAAACGACAAAAAAATAAATTAGCGGGGAAGACATTCGTATTAACCGGAACGCTCGGAGCGATGAGTCGCGAGGAAGCCAAGGAAAAAATACGCGAGAGAGGCGGCGACATTTCTGAATCAGTAAGCAAACAGACGGACTATGTGGTTGCCGGCGCCGAACCCGGAAGCAAGCTTGCCAAGGCCAAAGAGTCGGGAGTAAAAATACTAAACGAGCAGGAATTTTATGAAATTACCCGTTAAAGAATTCAAATTCGTGCTGGCCAGGATGAAGGACCCGAAAAAACTTTATCTCGGCATGGGAGCGGCCATTGGCTCGGCGGCGATTTTCGCGTTCATTCCTTATATCTACGGACGACTGGTGGACGTGGCCGTAAAGCAAAGTTTCCCTGTCTCGACAATCGTCCAAGTGCTTGTTTTATGGCTCGTACTTTCAATTATCGCTGACGGGCTTAATCGTTACAGCGACCGGCGAGCTTACGAGATCAGCGCGGAGGAAGGCAATGGTCTTTTAGTGGATATTTTCCGGCACCTGATGAGTTTGCCTCTTAAATTTCATAAAGAGAGAAAAATGGGGCGGGTGATGAGGAGAATCGACCGCGGTTTTGACGATTTGACGGATATGCTCGCAAAAACGATTTTTTCTTTTTTCCCCTCCATAATTTCATTCCTCGTCGCCCTTATTATTCTTTTCTTTGTCGAGTGGAAGCTGGCTTTGGTTCTTTTCGGAGCCAGCATAATTTATGTTTGGGTAACTTTTTATTACACTCGCAATATTCTCGCGAAACAAAAATTGATGCATCGCAAATATGAGAAGGCCTACGCCGACCTTTTCGATTCAGTCGCGAATGTTCAGGCGGTCAAGTCGTCCGCGGCCGAAGATTTTGAACACAAACGCAACCAACGCAACTTTGGAATATCGGTCGAGGCCTATAAAAATTACCGTTTTATCTGGCAAAGAGTTAATTTTTGGCAAAGATTGATTTTTTCCTTTTCTTTCGTCATCGCTTTCGGCATAGGCGTGTTTATGCTCCGAAGCGCCGCGATATCTCCCGGAAAACTCATAATGTTTGTGGGTTACATAGGTTTGTTCACCGTTCCTCTTTCGCGACTGGCTGAACAATATTTGATGATAAAAAGCGGACTTTTTTCTTTCAAACGGGCGATGAAATATTACGGGTTCGTTCCCGAGAAAGACGTCAAAAAAGCGATTGATTTAACCGATATCAAAGGAGAAGTTGTTTTTGAGAAGGTAGGTTTTTCTTACAAGAAAAAACAGCCGGTGCTTTCGAATATTAATTTTGAGGTCAAACCCGGCGAGTCGGTGGCGTTCGTGGGAAGAAGCGGGGTCGGCAAAACGACTCTGGTTGATTTAATCGGAAGATATTATTTGCCGACCGAGGGTAAAATATACATTGATGGAATCAATCTTCGCCGGCTTAAATTGAGGTCGTTGCGGGAGCAGATAGCGGTCGTGCCGCAGGAAGCGCTTCTTTTTAACGACACTATCAAACGCAATATCGCTTACGGAAAGCCCGAGGCGAGCGATGAAGAGATTGTCGCGGCGGCCAAGGCGGCGAACGCCCACGAATTTATCGGCAAATTTCAGGACGGTTACGGTCAATTGGTTGGAGAAAGGGGAATTAAGCTTTCCGGCGGACAGAAGCAGAGGGTTGCCATCGCCCGCGCCATTCTTCGCGATCCGAAGATCCTTATTCTCGACGAGGCGACTTCTTCGCTTGACTCGGCTTCAGAGAAACTGGTTCAGGAGGCGTTAAAGCGGCTTATTCAGGGACGGACGACTTTTATCATCGCTCACCGGTTAAGCACCATTCAGCACGCCGACAAAATTATCGTTCTTGAAAAAGGGCGGATTACCGAGATGGGCAATCATGAGGAATTGATGAAAAATCCGAAAGGCATCTACCGCAATTTTTGGGAGATGCAGAGCGCGATGGCAAGAATCGGTTGAGTCGGCTATAATTACCGGAAAATGGATGAATTCGACAAAAGCGACCTCAAAAAAACCGTTGATTTGGCCCGGATTGAAATAAAAGAGGGCAGAGAAGATAAGCTTCTTAGGGACCTGCGGAAAATAATTTCTTATTTCAGGGAGCTCTCTTCGGTTGATACGGAAAAAGCGGCTTTGATAACCGGCGGGACGGATTTGCGGAATATCAGCCGGGAAGATGATGTTGAAAATTACGAGTTGCTTCATCGCGGAAGCAACCAGTTTACCGCGGAAAAAGACGGGTTTTTGGAGGTTTTGCCGATTTTTGAGAAAGAACAAGACTCAAAATGACTTTATTAAAGGAGCTGACAATCAAAACTGTTCGTGAGGGTCTGACTAATCACGATTTTTCCGCGTTCAATTTAATCAAAGAGATTTTCGATTACATCGCCGACAAAGACAAAGAGATACACTCCTTTCTTTCTCTCAATAAAGACCAATGTTTGGAAGAAGCCGGCAAACTCGATGTTTTATTAGCCGAGGGAGGGGAGCTGTTGCCGTTGGCCGGAGTGCCGATAGCGATAAAAGACAATATGCTTGCGGAGGGCGGAATATGCACCGCCGGTTCTAAAATACTGGAGAATTATGTTTCGAGTTACGACGCGACAGTCATCAAAAAACTGAAAGAGGCCGGCGCGATAATTATCGGCAAGACCAATCTTGACGAATTCGCCATGGGATCGTCCACGGAAAATTCCGCTTTCGGGCCGACAAAAAACCCGCATGATTTGACCCGGGTGCCGGGCGGCTCTTCCGGCGGTTCTGCCGCGGCCGTGGCGTCTGGGATGGCTGTCGTTGCTTTGGGGTCGGACACCGGCGGTTCAATCCGCCAGCCGGCCGGGTTCTGCGGTGTCGTCGGATTGAAACCGACTTACGGCCGGGTGTCGCGTTTCGGCCTCATTGCCTTGGCTTCGAGTTTGGACCAGATTGGTCCTTTCGCGAAAACCGCGGAGGACGCGGAAACGATTTTTAATCTCATCAAGGGAAAGGACAAATACGACTCCACTTCTTTTGATGTCGATGAACGCAAGCCGTTGGAATACGCCGACCTTGAAAATATGACCATTGGTCTAGCCGAAGAATATTTTGAGCCGGTTATCCCGGGGATGAAAAACAACGGAGGACTGGAAAAAGAAGTGGGCGAGGCGATGGATCAGGTCATCAATGACTTGAAAACCCTGAAAATAAAATTCAGGAAAATAAGCTTGCCGCATACGAAATACGCCCTGCCTTGCTATTACATCATTATGCCGGCAGAGGCCTCTACCAATCTGGCTCGTTTTGACGGCTTGCGTTACGGCACGCGGGTGCCGGCGGAGAATTTGGCGGAGATGTATTTTAAGGACCGTAATCTTTTCGGGGAAGAAGCCAAACGGCGGATTATTCTCGGCGCGTTCGTGCTCTCCGCCGGATATTACGACGCTTATTACAAAAAAGCGCAGAAAGTGCGCGGACTCATCAAGAAAGATTTTGAGGACGTTTTCGCTTCGGGGGTGGATATGGTGCTCGCGCCTACCTCGCCTACCTTGCCGTTTAAATTGGGAGAACGGGCGAGCGACCCGGCCTCAATGTATATGGCCGACATTTTGACCATTCCGGCCAACCTGGCGGGACTGCCGGCGATATCGATACCGACAAGAGACAGACGACAGACGACAAACGACAAACGACTGCCGGTTGGTTTTCAGCTTATCGGCCACGCCAACCGCGAGGCGGATATTCTCGGCGTAGGCAAATTTTACGAGAGAATTTCGGTATAAACCGGCTCACCAATCGGTTAATGAATATACCAGCATTGTTTTAATGGAAGTTTTTCCTTTGCTTGTTTTAAAATATTTTTCGCGTCTTTTCGCATCTTTCGAAGATTTATACGCCTCATAGAAGATCAATTCAAAGGGTCTTCGGGGATTCGTGGATTTTACTTTCCCCGACTGATGTTCTAAAAATCGTTTTTTTAAATTAGAAGTGTAACCTATATAAAGGTTGTTATCCTTTTTCGATTTGAGTATATAGACGAAATACACCTTTCTTATTATAAGATAAGCGAATAGTTATTTCGATTCGATTCCCCGTACCATTCGATACGGGACAGTTTTGAACCTGTGAGTCAGGGCGTCCCGTACCATTCGATACGGGACAGCCCTGTACCGGCTGGTACAGGGCGCTCGCGACGGGATTTGAACCCGTGATCTCCTCCGTGACAGGGAGGCGTGTTAAGCCGGGCTACACCACGCGAGCAACGGGCTAATTATAGCTTTCCCGCGACTTTTTTATCAAGTTTATTTTAATCGTTTGACCAAATCGGCGAATATCTTGCCTCTTTCTTCGTAGTTTCTGAACATATCAAAACTGGCGGAACCGGGCGAAAAGATAATCGAATAATCTTTGTCTTTTGGTCGTTTTGCGCGATTCCAGGCGGTTTTTAACGCGCCATCAAGCGTCTGCGCTAATTTTATCTCAACGCCGGAGTTTGAAATCGCGCCCCTTATTTTCTGTTTGTTTTCTCCGAAAAGAATGACGAGAGCGGTGTCGGAATTTTTGAGAGCTTTGGCGAGCGGCGCGTAATTCAGATTTTTATCCTTCCCGCCAGCGATGAGTATTTTCGAATTGGAGAAAGATTTTACGGCGGCGGCGGCGGTTTCCGGATTGGTGGAGCCGGAATCATTGTAGAATTTAGTTTTCCCGATAGAACGCGCCAATTCAAGCCGGTATTTGTTGCCCTGGAAGCGCTGGATAACCGAAAAGATATTTTTTTTAGGAGTCCCCAAGAAAGAAGCGATAGTCGCGGCCATAACCGCGTTTTCCAGATTATGCTCGCCGGCTATTTTTATTCTTTGGCTGATTTCCCGCAGGTCGTTTTTCGAAAGATAAGAGTTTGACTGTTTGGAGGACACGTTGATTTTCTTCCCCGGACTTTTTCGGCTGATAGCAACGGAATTTTTATTGTCCGAGAAATAAAAAACAATATCTTTTTTGGTTTGCCAACGGACGGCATTTTCTTTGGCGCGGAGATATTCGGAAAAATTCCGGTGGCTGTCCAGGTGGTCGGGAAAGATATCGAGAAGAACGGCAATCGCGGGCGATTCTCCAAGGTCCTGGAGCTGAAAGCTGGAAAGTTCGAGGATGACCGTGGATTTTTTATTCAGCGCGGGAAGAATTTTGATGGCTGGTCTGCCGATATTTCCGGCGAGATAAACGTTCCGACTGGCGGAGCGGAGAATTTTGTAGAGGATTGTCGAGGTAGTGCCTTTGCCTTTGGTGCCGGTGATACCGATAATGTTTTTGACGCCTTTTTTTCGCGCTTCTTCAAAAAATATTTTGGTGGCGCTGGAGAATTCGACGCCTTGACGCCGGGCGGCTTTAATTTCCGGCAGATCATAGGGAATGCCGGGCGTACGGAAAACAAGGTCGAGCCCGCCAAGTTTTTTTAGATAGTTCGGGTCGAATTTCCGATCGAGCACTTTGAATTCGGCATTTTTGAATTTTTTCCGGGCGAACGCGAGCATCGCCCGGCCTTCCCGGCCAAAGCCCAAAATTGCGATTTTCATCAATTTATACTATCATATCATCGCGGGGTGGAGGAACGGTTACCTCGTAAGCCTCATAAGCTTGAGAAGCGGGTTCAACTCCCGCCCCCGCAACAGGTATGAGCCGGCGTAGCTCAGTGGTAGAGCGAGGGACTCATAAGCCCTAGGTCGGAGGTTCGATCCCTCCCGTCGGTATGATATGCAACAGGCAATAAGCGACAAGAGACAAGCGACAAAAAACAAGATGAAAGTAATCCTCCTTCGCTCAAGGCTACGGAGGACAAGGGAGACAGGATGAAAGAGGATATAAGTAAAATCGAAGAGGAAGCAATTAGCCGGATTAGTCGGACTTCTAATCCGGCGGAACTGGAATCCCTGCGCGTGGAATACCTCGGCCGTAAACAAGGGAAAATAAACGCCGTTCTGCGTTCCCTGAAGGATATGAAAGAGGGCGAGAAAAAAACAATCGGCCCTTTGATCCAGGCCGCCAAAACCAAAGTGGAAGCCGTTCTGGAGAAAAAAGAAAAAGAATTCGCGCTTGCGGAAAGGAAAGGCGAAATTGATATCACTCTTCCGTCCAAGCGTCTGACGCGCGGACATCTTCATCCTCTCACTCAAACGGAAAACGAAATCAAAAAAATCTTCTCCTCGCTCAATTTTTCGATAGTGGAAGGACCGGAAGTGGAAAATGAATATTACAACTTCGACGCTTTAAATATTCCCGAAGACCATCCGGCGCGGGAAATGTGGGACACATTTTGGCTGAAAGAAGCGACAAACGACAAACGACAAACGACAAAGAGAAAGTTGCTCCGGACGCACACCAGTCCGATGCAGGTGCGGTATATGGAAACGCATGAGCCGCCTTTTCAGATTATCGTTCCAGGCCGGTGTTTTCGCTATGAAGCCACGGATGCGTCACACGAAATAAATTTCTATCAATTTGAGGGGTTGATGGTCGGCAAGGATATTTCCTTGGCCAATTTGAAGTTCGTCATCGAAAAATTTCTGAAAAGATTTTTTACCGGCAAAAAGGTGGAATTCCGCTACCGGCCGTCGTATTTTCCTTTTGTCGAGCCCGGGTTGGAAGTGGATATAAGATTGACAGGTGGCGGGCGGCGGGCGACCTGCCTTCGCCAAGGCTACGGCAAGGCGAGGCAAGAAACGAGAAGCGAGGGGAAGTGGATGGAGCTTTTGGGCGCGGGAATGGTGCATCCTCATGTTTTTGAAGCGGCTCATTACAATCCGCGCGACTGGCAGGGCTTCGCTTTCGGTATCGGTATCGACCGGCTCGCGATGGTCAAATACGGCGTGCCGGACATAAGGATGTTTTATTCGTCGGATTTAAGATTCATCCGCCAGTTTTAGAAATGAAATTCAGTTATTCGCTAATCAAAAAAATGGTGGCTGGTTTGCCTCCGGTCAAGGAGGTCGGAAGGGAAATCAATCTCAAGGCGTTCGAAGTGGAGGAAATATCCAACGGTGTCATGGATATAAAAATTCCGGCCAACCGCTGGGCGGATGCCGCTTCGCACTGGGGCATCGCCAAAGAAGCCGGAGCGATTTTCAACAAGAAAATCGGATTTAAAATACCCAAGCTCATTAATATCCCCGAAAACAAGGGTCGGTTTAAAGTGAAAGTAAAAGAGCCGGTTCTTTGTCCCCGCTATTTCGCTTCTTATCTCGAATTGCCGAAAAAAATAGGCCAGTCGCCGGTTTGGATGCGGAAAGTTTTGCGCGATTGCGGACTAAGGCCGATAAATGCCGCAGTAGATATAATGAATTACGTTATGCTCGAAGTCGGACAGCCGCTGCATGCTTTTGACGCCGCGAAAATCAAGAAAGGAATAATCGTGAGGCGGGCGAAGAAAGGAGAAAAGATGACGACCATTGATGGCGTGAAAATCAATCTTGAGGAAGAGGATTTAGTTATCGCCGATGAAGAAAAGCCGCTTGCTTTAGCCGGTATTAAGGGAGGGGAAGGGTCGGAGATTGACAGTCGTACTAAAACCATAATCGTCGAAGCGGCTAATTTTGAAGCCGGCGGCATTTATCGTACCAGCCGGCGATTGAATCTTTTCACCGACGCTTCGGCTCGTTTCGGCCACGGGCAAAGCCCGGAGCTGGTTGAGGCCGGCATAAACCGCGCGATTGTGCTTCTCCGCGATATCTGCGGAGCAAAACTTGTCGATTCGGTTGACGTTTATCCCAAAAAACAAGCGCGTAAATTGCTTAAGTTTGACCTTTTGAGATTTAACGGGCTTACCGGATTGAATCTTGACGGTAAAACCGTTCTTGGCCTTCTCAAAAAACTTGGCTTCTCTTTGTCCAAAGAAGGATTGATTGAAATTCCGGCTCTCCGGCTGGATATAAATATTTTCGAGGACCTTGCTGAAGAAGCGGCGAGGATGTACGGCTTTGAGAACGTCAAAATCATCCCGCCGACGGTTTCTCTTATCCCGCCGGAAATTGACGAAATCGCAATTATGAAAGATAAAATTCGAAATGCCGTCGTTCCGCTCGGTTTTGACGAGGTCTATAACTATTCTTTTTCGCGGGAGGAAAAAGGAGCAGTTGTTTTGGAAAATCCGATAAGCCGGGATAAAGCCGCCTTGCGGATATCTCTCGTTCCCAGCTTGCTTAAAAATATCGAGGACAATTTAAGATTTTTTGAGGACGTCAGGATTTTTGAAATCGGCAAGGCCTTTTTTCCGTCGGGAGAAGAATGGCGGCTCGGCCTCGCGATTCATCTGAAAAAAGAGATTTCTCTTCGCGAGCTGAAAGGAGCGGTTGAATCCTTGCTTCGAGGGACGGGGCTGACCGATTATCTTTTTGTTCCGGAAGGGAAGAGGGTGAGAGTGGAGTCAGACCACCGGGTGTTGGGTTATATTGATGTTTTCGGAAAAACTTCCGTAGCCGAACTCAATGTCGAGCGCTTAACTGAACTGGCTGAAGGCGAAGCCGAATATTTGCCTCTTTCTCCTTATCCGGCGGTGGAGCGGGATATTTCCCTTTATCTTCCGGAAGATAGGCGGGTGGAAGAGGTGCTGGCTGTTATCGACGAGGCGAATATTCGCGATTTGGCGGACGTGGATATGGTGGATTATTTGATGAAAGACGAGGCGGGAACCGATGCTTTTGCCTTGACTTTTCGGCTGGTTTTCCAATCGGATTCGCGCACGCTTTCGGACGAGGAGGTCAATCGAGAAACGGCCAAAATAATCGAGGTTTTAAGAGGAAAATTGGGCCTCACCATCCGATAATTCCGCCTTGTTTTTGGCCCGGTTTCGCGTTATAATTTCATTAAATTCCGAAAGGAATAATTTTTTGTCATCCTTTATCGAGTCCTGCTTAAAAGGTCCTTTTGCGGGGTCCGGGCAGAATTAGTTTTTTCATCAATTTTCACGCATTTAAAATGGCCAAAGAAATAAAAGAAAAAAAAGAGCAGAGGAAAACGCCGGTTTCGTATACGGCCAAGGATATTTACGTTCTTGAAGGATTGGAGCCGGTAAGGAAAAGGCCGGGAATGTATATCGGTTCGACCGGAACAGATGGTCTTCATCATCTGGTTTGGGAGGTAGTGGACAACTCCATTGACGAGGCAATGGCCGGTTATGCCAAGAATATTATCGTCGAAATTTCGGCGGACAACAAAGTGAGCGTTACCGACGACGGCCGGGGGATACCGGTCGATATCCATAAGCAAACCAAAAAGTCGGCTTTGGAAACGGTCCTGACGACTTTGCACGCCGGAGGAAAATTCGGCGGAGAATCGTACAAGGTAGCCGGCGGCTTGCATGGAGTCGGCGTTTCGGTGGTGAACGCCCTGTCCGAATGGATGCGGGCCGAGGTGGGTCGCGACGGCAATCTTTACATGCAGGAATACCAACGGGGCGCGCCGGTGGCGAAGGTGAAAATAATCGGTAAGAGCAAAGAAACCGGGACAAAAATAATTTTTAAACCCGACCCGAAAATTTTCGAAACCATCGAATTCAACCGGAAGAAAATACTGGACCATTTGCGGCAACAGGCGTACCTGACCAAAGGGGTGCATATTGTTTTCATCGATTACAGCTTGGCCGAGCCCTTTTATTACGCTTTTCAGTTTTCCGGCGGGATCAAGTCATTAATCGAATATTTGAATGAGGATGGCGACCCTCTCGTCCAGGACGAAATTTTTTACGCTTCCAAAGAGAAGGACGGCATCGAAGTAGAGGCATCTTTGGCTTATACCGAAGGAATGGAAACGCAGGAATTGAGCTTTGCCAATAATATCCATACGACAGATGGCGGAATGCATCTCACCGGTTTTCGTTCAGCGGTCACCCGTTCCATCAATGATTACGGTCGGGCCAACGGATTTATCAAAGAAGCGGAGGATAACGTGACCGGCGACGATGTAAGGGAGGGTTTGGTGGCGATAATTTCCGTGAAATTGAGAGAACCGCAATTCGAGGGTCAGACCAAGGCGCGGCTCGGCAATCCGGAGGCGCGAAGCGCCGTGGAAACGGCAGTCAACGAAACTTTCAAAGAATTTTTGGAAAAGCATTCGGCTGACGCCCGGCGCATAGCGGAAAAATGCCTTTTGGCGGCCAAGGCGCGGAAGGCGGCCAAGGCGGCAAAGGAGACCGTTCTGCGCAAAGGGGCGATGGAGGGGCTTACTCTTCCTGGGAAATTGGCTGATTGCCAGACCAGAAAAATCGAAGAAGCCGAGCTTTTCATCGTCGAAGGAGACAGCGCCGGCGGATCGGCCAAACAGGGCCGGGACCGGCGTTTCCAAGCCATTCTGCCTTTGCGCGGAAAAATTCTTAATGTGGAGAAATCACAAATTCACAAAATGCTTTCCAATAATGAAATCCGGTCTTTAATCGTCGCCTTGGGTACTGCTATCGCCGATGAATTTGATTTGACGCGTCTGCGCTACGGCAAGATCGTTCTCATGACCGATGCCGACGTGGATGGCGCCCACATCCGCACCCTCTTGCTGACTCTTTTTTACCGTTATTTTCCGGCGCTTATCGAAAACGGCAATCTTTATATTGCCGAACCGCCGCTTTACCGCCTGCAAAAAGGCAAGCAGATTTTTTACGGTTACAACGAAGAGGATAAAGCCGTTCTGCTTAAATCTTTGGGCGGAGAGCAGGGGGTGAATATCCAGCGGTACAAAGGTTTGGGAGAAATGAATCCCGGCCAGCTTTGGGAAACGACAATGGATCCTGCCACCCGGAAAATGAAACTGGTCAGCGTCGAGGACACCAAAGAGGCCGACCATCTTTTTGACGTGCTGATGGGAGCGGAAGTCGAACCGAGGAAAAGATTCATCCAGATACACGCGTCTTCGGTCAAGAACCTTGACATTTAGCGTCGGAAAATCGTAATTTATGAATAGCGTGAAATTCAAAAAATTCATCGGGGAAGCCATCAGCGAACTCAAAAAAATAAGCTGGCCTAATCGGCGGGGGACAATCAAGATGGTTTATACCATTATTGGCTTGTCATTTCTCACCGCCGCGTTTTTGGGGATATGGGACAAAATTTTTCTGGAAATGGTCAGGTTCGTCACTAAATTAAAATTATAAAATTTATGGCTACCGAGGAAAAAATCGCAAAACCCGAAACGGCGCATTGGTACGCCGTTCATACTTATTCCGGCTATGAAGACGCGGTGGCGCGATATTTGAAGCAGCGAGTGGAATCGCTCGGCGTCGGCGACCGGATATTCAACATTATCGTACCGAAAGAAAAGAAAGTTAAGATTAAAAACGGCAAGAGGAGGATAGTAGAAGAAAAAACATACCCGGGTTACGTGCTGGTGGAAATGATTATGGGGCCGGACACTTGGTATGTTGTTCGTAACACTCCGCGGGTGACCGGCTTCGTCGGCGCCGACACCACCGCTCCGGCGCCTCTCTCCAAAGCGGAAATCGACACCTTGATGGCGCGGATGGGCGGGGAAGAACCGAGTTTCAAGATAGATGTCCAGCAGGGAGATTTGGTTCGGATAATTGACGGTCCGTTCAAGGATTCCGAAGGCAAAATTTCCGAAGTGGACGAGGCGAGAGGCCGGGTTAAAGTGCTTGTTTCCATTTTCGGCCGGGATACCGCCGTCGAAATAGACGCCTTGCAAGTGAAGAAAATTTAATCAATAAATATTTATTATGGCCAAAACAATCAAAACCGTTTTGAAATTGCAGATAGAAGCCGGCAAAGCCAATCCGGCGCCGCCGGTCGGACCGGCTCTGGGTCAGCACGGCATAAACATTCAGCAATTTTGTCAGCAATTCAACGAGGCGACTAAAGAAATGGCTGGCGATATCATTCCGGCTGAAATTACCATTTATGAGGACCGCACTTTCAATTTCAAGCTGAAAACTCCGCCGGCTTCGGACCTATTGCGAAAGGCGGCAGGGATAGACAAAGGTTCGGCCGTGCCGCACCGCAATAAAGTAGGCGTGATTAGCAAGATTCAGCTCCGCGAAATCGCCGAAAAGAAAATGCCTGACTTGAACGCAAGCAGTTTGGAGGCGGCGGAGAAAATAATTGCCGGAACCGCCCGCTCGATGGGCATCACCGTAGAATGATTTTATCCGACCGCGATATCAAAAAAGCCATCGAATCGGGTCGAATCGTCATTGATCCGGCGCCTGATTTCAAATCCCAGCTCGGATCATGTTCCATTGATCTGCGGTTAGGCAACAAATTTTTAATTTTTGATTTTTCCAATTGCCCCCATATCGATTTAAAGAAAGGTTTTAACGCCGAAGAAATAATGGAAGAAGTAACGGTTGTCGACGGAAAGTCCTTCGTTATTCATCCCGGCGGGTTTGTTCTGGCGAGCACGGTGGAGAATCTGGAATTGCCGGACGACCTCCTGGGACGAATAGAAGGCCGAAGTTCTCTTGGCCGTTTAGGCATCATCGTTCACGGCACCGCTTCGGTTTTTGACCCGGGCTGGCGAGGCAAGCCGACTATGGAGCTCGGTAATCTCGGAGTGATGCCGATCGCCTTGTATCCCGGAATGAGAATCTGCTCGTTTACTTTTGAAGAATTATCCAGTCCGGCGGAAACGCCTTACTGGAAAAAGAAGGACAATAAATACGCCGGACAAGAGGGTCCGATGGCTTCGAAGATAGGAAAGGAAATAGTTGACTAATAACCAACGACTCATGGTGAACGGACTCTGTCGTTAGTCGTGAGTTGTTAGTTGTTTGTTTTATTTACTTTTCCAACTCCACGAAAGCGCAGATTTTGTCGCCACAGGCGAATTCTTCGCGATAAGTTATTTTTTTGAAAGCGGAATAATCCGGGAAAAAAGTGTCGGCCTCGTAAGAACCGGGAACAATGGTGAGATAAAGTTTGTCCGCCTGGTTGATGGCTTGGTTATAGACCTGGCCGCCGCCGATGATGAAAATCTCGTTTTTTTCCATCTGCCGGGCTTTTTCGAGCGCGTCCTCAAAAGAGGAAGCGACTAGGCAGTTCTCCGGCTTGAAATCAGGGTCGCGGCTGATGACGATATTCACCCGTTCCGGAAGAGCCCGGCCGATGGATTCGAAAGTTTTCCGGCCCATAATAACGATATGGCCGCGGGTCAGTTTCTGAAATCTTTTCAGGTCTTCCGGGATATGCCAGAGAAGCCGGTTGTCTTTGCCGATAGCCCGGTTTTCCGCGAGGGCAGAGATGATACTGATTTTAGGAGAGAACATTTGTTTTCAGGAAAATAGGCCTAATCTAACTTTTTTCATATAGTCCTCCTATAACGATAAATTCTCCTTTCAGAAGAGGGTGCGGATCGTAATTTTCGAGAAGAACATGCTCGGGTTTAAAAGAGTCGATATCTTTGACCGACGGATCGATTTTAATGCTCGGCAATGGTTTGGGTTCGCGGGATAGCTGTTCTCTGGCCTGATCAAGGTGAATTT
Organism: uncultured Candidatus Saccharibacteria bacterium; assembly: GCA_964348915.1. Lineage (GTDB taxonomy): Bacteria > Patescibacteriota > Minisyncoccia > UBA6257 > Colwellbacteraceae > CAYGEM01. Next base: position 36,778 of record CAYGEM010000004.1, read on the forward strand.
CGTAAATGTGCACATCGCCAAAAGTGTGGACAAATTCGCCCGGTTCGTAGCCAAGCACCTGCGCTAAAATATGGGTCAGTAAGGAGTAGTTGGCGATATTAAACGGCACGCCCAAGAAAAGATCGGCGCTTCGCTGATAAAGCTGTAAGTTTAATTTGCCGTCCTTCACGCTTACTTGATACATATTGTGGCAGATAGGAAATCGGCAGGCGTCTTCCCGGTTGGCCATGGAGTAAAGATATTCGGGATTCCAGGAAGTGACGATGGCGTTGCGGGCGTAAGGATCTTCTGACAGTTCAGTTACCACCCACTTAAGCTGATCAATAGTCCGACCGGAAGTTCGGGTCGGCCAGCGACGCCACAATTCTCCATAAATTTTGGGGAGTTCACCGTATCTTTCGGCGAATTTCGCGTCATCTTTAATTTTTTGAACGAATTCCTCTTTGGATAAATCGGTGGTTTTACCGTCGTTGACCAGGTTTTTGTATGCCTTGTAGGGGTAGTCGTCCCAGATGTGGACATTGTTATCGACAAGATATTTTATATTTGTTTGTCCAGACAAGAACCAATAGAGTTCGTGCAGTACGCCTTTCCAATAGACCTTTTTAGTGGTAAGCAGGGGGAATCCTTTTGAAAGGTCATACCGCGTTTGCCGGCCGAATAAACTGTAAGAGACCGCGCCCGTGCCCCGATCCACGTTTTTTACGCCGTGTTCATAGGCCTCGCGCAGCAAATCGAGATATTGGTATTCCGGATGTTTGTCCATTGGGTTATTCAATCACGAATATTTTATCCGTGCCATAGTACTCGGGCCAGTGTTCGTTGTAATGAGCAAACATTCGGCTTAGGCGTTCCTGTTCGAGTTCGACCAGACCGAGCTGGCGGATAAGGAGTCGGAGATTTTCCTTAGTTTCTTCCGCTTTGGCGGCGTCGTCGATGAGCGTTTCGAATTCGGTCAGATAGCCATAACCGGCGTTTTTGTCGATACTTACGGAAACGTCGAGGAAGCGGTAGGAATTTCTTTCCCGCGACCATTTGGCTTGATAGAGGAATCCGGTTTCGAGGATTAATTTATCCAATTCATCAAGAGATAGTTGAACCGGAAGCTCGAGTTCGAGACGGGCGATGCCGTTCGCGCTGGTGGTGTCGTCAATAGATGCTTTGATAACGAGAAATACTCCTTTGTCGTTCTCGCGAGTGCGAACCGAATAATCCGAGGTTTTCTTGGCTGTTTCGGCAAGCAGAGCGAAGTCAGCTTCATCAAGAAAAGGTTTTATTTTAACGGGCAACGAGCGGATCTCGCCGTCGATAAAGTAATGATTCTTTTGTCTTTCCGAGCCGGAGAAGGTTAGTTCGGGGTCGAGCTCTTTCATCTTGGAAACGAGTTCATTTGCCCGGTTTTCCTCTCCCAGAAGGCATTTTATTTCAATTTCGTAAGAAGACATCTTCGTATAATGTAGAATGAAAAAGGCAAAATGTAAATTGATATTTTGAATTTCGCGCGTTGAATTGCTAAAATAACGCCAATGGACTACGAACCGGTTATCGGTCTTGAGATACACGTCGAGCTGAAGACCAAGAGCAAAATGTTTTGCCACTGTCCGAACGATAGCGGGGAAACGCACCCGAATTTCAATGTCTGCCCGGTCTGTCTTGGTCATCCCGGGACGTTGCCAGAGATAAACATCGAAGCGGTCAGGTCTGTTTTGCGGCTAGGGCTCGCGCTTGACGCCGAGATTCCCGCTTATTCCAAATTCGACCGCAAAAGTTATTTTTATCCCGACTTGCCGAAAGGATACCAGCTTTCGCAATATGACGAACCTCTGGCGAGAGGAGGAGAGATAAGGGGAATCCGAATTCGCCGGATTCATCTCGAAGAGGATGCCGGCCGGCTCCAGCATGACAAAGGTGAAAATACTTTGGTCGATTTCAATCGGGCCGGAGTGCCTTTAATGGAACTGGTGACCGAGCCGGATATCCGTTCCGGAGATGAAGCCGCGGCTTTCGCCCGAGAATTGCGGCTGGTCCTTCGCTATCTGGATATTTCGCTGGCTGATATGGAAAAAGGAGAAATGCGTATCGAGGCGAATATTTCATTAAGAAAGAAAGGCGGCGAATTCGGGACAAAGGTGGAGATAAAAAATCTTAATTCTTTCCGGGCGCTCAAAGACGTCATTGATTACGAGAGAGAGCGGCAGGAGAAAATTTTGGACAAAGGAGAGAAAGTCAGGCAAGAAACGCGGGGATGGAAGGAAGACGGTCGGACAATAAGCCAGCGTTCAAAAGAAGAAGCGCACGATTATCGCTATTTGCCCGAGCCGGATTTGCCGCCGCTCAATCTGACCGACCCCGGATTTATCGATTTGGACGAACTTAAGCTTTCTGTGCCGGAACTTCCCGAAGAGAAGAGGAAACGCTTTATAAAAGAATTCGGCTTGGATGAGGCAAAGACGGAAATGCTTATAGAAGACCGCGAACTGGCGCAATATTTCGAAGAAACGGTTTCGGAGATTTTTGCGGATGATAGAATGTCGGCGGATAACCGCGAAGACCGAATCCGCTTAGCTTTCAATTATCTCACGACTGATTTAAAGGGAATTTTCAACAATAAAAGGACGAGCTGGCTGGAGCTGAAAATTTCTCCCCGGAGCTTTGCCGAACTCATAAATCTTATCGCCGAAGGGAAAATATCGAGCCGCATGGCCAAAGATATTCTTGCCGAGATGTTCGCAAAAGGCCTTACGCCGGAGGAGATCGTCGCTAATCAGGGAATCAAGATTTCCGGGGAGGACGAGGTCAGCCGTGCCGTTGGAGAAGCGCTCGCGGCCAATCCCACGGCGGTCGCCGATTATCAAAAAGGCAAGGAGGGCGTCCTCCAGTTCTTGGTCGGAAAGGTTATGGCTTTATTGAAAGGCCGTGGCGATCCGGCGGAAATCATCCGGCAGATGAAGGAGGAGCTGAAAATGAAATAGGAACCGGAGACGAGGGAAGTTAAAAATTTGCGCCTCCCAATCCTGCTATCATTATTACCAACGCCATAGTCGTTATCATCGCCACAACCGTTACAACCGCTATAATCGCCATTATTCCGATATTTCTCCACCCCTAATCTCTATACCCCCTAATTTCTACTTCTAATTTCTTAATATC